>JBCCUH010000024.1:0-12971 GCA_039197405.1 Pseudomonadota bacterium | reverse complement strand
TTTCAACCGAAACCTTCCAATTGCATTTTTCGGGGATTTCCACCCATTCGAGCGGCTTGAGCTCTGCCCAGTTCGGCACCCACTCTTCCAATTCACGGCGCGCATCAGGGAACCATGCGTCCATCGGTTTGGCATCCGGATCGAGGTTTACAAAGAGAAAGCCAATGAACTCCTCGCAGCGCACTTCAGTGAGGCAGATCGTGGATTTGTCAAAGCCCTCTACCGCCTTGATATTCGGCCCTGCGCGCAGCGCACCGGTCAATTCATAGGTCCAGGCGTGATAGGGGCAAACGACGACGCGCGTGGTGCCTTTGCCGCTGACCAGCTGATGCGCGCGGTGCTGGCAGACGTTATAAAAGACGCGGATCTTGTCGTCGCGCCCCCGGATCGCAAAAAGGCTTTCACCCGCGATGTCGAATGTGGCGTAGGCACCCGTCTCGGCAAGTTCAGACGTGTGACACCCAAACTGCCAGGTACGCGCGAGCAACCCCTGGGTTTCTACCTTGAACACCTGCTGATCGGTGTAATAGCGCGCCTCCAGTGACTTGACCGGACCGCCCATCACGCGCCCTCCGCGGCATAGATGCCCAGCTTGTGCCGCCGCTCGTGAAACCGCTCGACCCGGCGCACAATCTCTGGATCTGCGACAGCGATGACAAAGCTGAGAATCATCTCAAGCAACGCAAGGGTCGACACTGAGGACGGAAAGAACTGCGGTGTATCGGCGGAAATGACAAAGCCGTGGTCCGCCCCCCGTATGATCGGACTGGCCGGGCTGTCCGAGATGCCGATCACCTTGACGCCTTGCTCGCGCGCGACTTCCACCGCCGCAACCACTTCCACCCGATACGGCGCGCAGGTGATCGCGATCAGCGCATCTTCGGGACCGGCGAAGGCAAGCTCGTCCGTCGCCGTGTGGCCCGGTCGCGGGATCGCGTGAAACCGGGTCATGCCGGTTGAGGCAAGATAGGTGAAGTTCTGCGCGTTCGCGTTATTGACCCCGACGCCAAGCGTAAAGACTTCTCTCGACGCCCAGATATCCCTGGCGACGGCCACAAGATCAGCTTCGTCGATCCCCGCAAATGTCTCTTCGATATTGCCAATTGCAGATGACACCATTTGGGAAAACAGCCCGCCCATCTCGCCTTTGCGCGCAATGCTTTGTAGCCACCGCGCCCGGTCGGGGTAACTGGCAACCCCGGCCCGGATCGCATCCCGGAATGGTGCCCGGAAATCTTCATAACCGTCAAAGCCCACCTGCCGCGCCATGCGCACGAATGTGTTGGGCTTGACCTGCGCCGCCTGTGCAATTTCGCGCACTGTCGAGACACCCACATCAGCAGGGTTTTCCAGCACATAGCGTGCAGCTTTCTGCGCCTCGGGCGTCAGCGCGTCCCATTCCTGGCTGAGGCGCTCCAACACGATAGATGATACATTTGTGCCATTCATGATTGACGATGGTATAAATGTCCCGCTAGCCTGTCGAGAGAAAAATGGAGTCGGCAGCATGTCAGGCAAATCTCTTCCTTCCCAGGCGCGCGTCGTGATCGTTGGCGGTGGCGTCATGGGTGTCGGGCTCGCCTACCACCTGGGTCACGAGGGCTGGGGTGAGGAGACGGTCCTGCTGGAAAAGGCCGAGCTGACCAGCGGCAGCACTTGGCATGCGGCTGGTCAGATTACCCATTCGACCAGCTCTTTCGGGCTTGGCAAATGTGTGGATTACAACATCGGGCTTTATTCAGGCGGGCTTGAGGCGGAGACAGGTCAAGCTGTGACATGGCATGGTTGCGGCTCGTTCCGACTGGCCTATACGGAAGATGAGATGGATTGGCTGCGGCACACGCTCTCGGTCGGGCGGTCGCTGGGCTTCAACATCGAATTGGTCGGCACGGCAGAAATCGCCAAGCTGCATCCCTTCTACAACCTCGATGGTGTGTTGGGCGCGCTTCACACACCCGATGATGGCCATGTGGACCCGACGAATGTGACAATGGCAATGGTCGCCGGTGCGCGCCGGAAAGGCGTGCGGATCATCCGCCAGTGCCGAGCAACGAATATCACCCAGCTGCCCACGGGCGAGTGGCAGGTAGAGACCGAGCAAGGCACCATCACCTGCGAGCATGTGGTGAACGCAGGCGGCACATACGCGCGGCAGATGGGTGAATGGTCCGGGCTGCAACTGCCCATGACCTCGATGACGCACCACTATTTCGTGACGGAGCCTGTCCCGGAATTTGCAGACCTAGAGACCGAGTTGCCTGTTATTCGCGACGACAAAAAAGTCTCCGGCTACATCCGTATGGAGCAAAAGCGTGGGTTGATCGGGATCTACGAGAAAGAAAACCCCAACTCCGTCTGGCACGACCACTGCCCGTGGGAGTATGAAAACTGGCTTTTCGATGCCGACTATGATCGCGTCATGCCTTACCTCGAAGAAAGCCTCAATCGCATGCCCGTCTTTTCCGAGCTTGGCATTCAGCGCGAGGTGCACGGTGCGATCAGCCACCCTCCCGATGGCAATCCCCTGATCGGCCCCGCGCCCGGCGTGCGCAATTACTGGTGCTGCTGCGGCACGCAGATCGGCATTGGCTGGGGACCAGGGCTAACCCGCGAGCTGGCGCGCTGGATGGTGCACGGCGCAGCGGATATTTCGATGCGCGACTATGACCCGCGCCGTTTCGGCAGCTATGCCACCAAGGCGTGGCAAGTGGTTAAGGCAGAGGAAGATTACTGCCTGCGCCACGAGATCCCCTTCCCGCATTTCAACCGCCTCGCCGGGCGCCCGATCAAACCCTCGCCGCTGTATGATCTGCTGAGAAGTAAAGGCGCGGTACATGAGGAGGTCTACGGGTTTGAACGTCCACGCTTTTTTGCCAAGGGGATCGCGCAGGAGGATCACTATAGTTTCAACCGAACACCCGTAGACGACATGATCGCAGCAGAGGTGAAGGCAGTGCGCGACGCGGTGGGTATCATGGATGTGACCGCCTTTACCAAGGTGCGGGTTGACGGGCCGGGCGCTTACGCTTTGCTGGACCGCCTGACCGCGAACCGGATGCCGCAGAAGACAGGGTCGATCACTCTGACGCATATGCTGAACAGGCGCGGCCGGATTGAGCTGGAAACAACGATCGTGCGCATGGCAGAGGACAGTTTCTACCTCGTGTGCGCCGCCATTTTTGAGCAGCGCCTTGTCGATCTATTGGAAAACGAACGAAATAGTAACACACTGGATGCACGAATTTTCGACGAAAATTCGTGCGCGGTGACGTCACTCTCTGCGGAATGGTCGGCACTTGCCCTCAACGGGCCACAGTCGCGCGACGTTCTGAGTGCCTGTACAACAGCTGATCTCAGCAACGCAGGCTTTCGCTGGTTGTCAGCCCAGGAAATCGAGATTGCTGGCCACACCGTCTGGGCCTTTCGCATGTCCTACTCAGGTGAGCTTGGCTGGGAGCTTCACATGCCCAACACTGCTTGCCTCGACGTCTATCGCGCGCTTTGGTCGGCGGGCGCAAGCCACGGGATCGCGGACTATGGCAGCTTTGCCATGAATGCGATGCGGATGGAGAAGGGTTTTAAAGGCGCAAGCGAGCTGACCAACGAAGTTACGCTGGCCGAAGCCGGCGTGCTGCGTTTTGCACGCACCGACAAGGACTACGTGGGCAAAGACAAGACTCTCAAGACAGACCTGCGGTGGATCTGCGCCTATCTGGAAATCGAGCCGGACGGCATCGCCGACGGGCATGGCGGCGAGGCGGTTCTGCTGGACGGGAGGGTTGTCGGCTCAACCGCTTCTGTCGCTTATGGTCCGACCGTCGGCAAGATCCTCGCCTTTGCCTACCTCAAGCTCAGCGCAGCAGCACCCGGAACAGAGCTGAAGGTCGTGATCCACGGCCGCCCGCGCCCGGCCCGTGTTCTTGGCGAGCCTGCTTATGATCCCGAAGGCCGCCTGCCCCGCACTGACGCATTCCCGGAGATAGATCAATGACACTCCCAAAAACGATGACAGCCATGGTAACGATGGGCCACGGCGGTCTGGATCAACTGGTGCTTCACGAGGACTGGCCAACACCTGAGCCTGCACCGGGTGAGGTATTGATAAAGGTGAAGGCTTGCGGGCTCAACAACACTGATGTGAACACGCGCGTCGGCTGGTATTCCAAGGCGGTCACCGATGCGACTTCTGGCGATGGCTATGACACGGTTGACGACGAAGACCCCACCTGGGGCGGCGCACCGCTGACGTTCCCGCGCATTCAGGGCGCCGATGTCTGCGGTGTGATTGCAGCGGTTGGCGCAGGTGTCGATCCATCGCGCATTGGGCAACGGGTGATCACCGATGGCTGGTTGCGTGATCCGGATGATCCGCAGAACAAGAACAAAACCGGCTACTACGGATCGGAGCGCGACGGTGGCTTTGCGCAATACGCAACGACACCTTCGGTGAATGCACTGCAGATCAATTCACCGTTGACAGACGCAGAGCTTGCCACTTTCTCATGCTCTTACTCAACGGCAGAGGGCATGCTCACCCGCGCCGATGTAACGGATCGCGACACTGTGCTGGTGCCCGGTGCTTCGGGCGGAGTTGGCGGCGCTTTGGTGCAACTTGCCAAAAGGCGCGGCGCGCGGGTGATCGCAATGGCCTCAGAGCCAAAACACGACGAAGTACAAAAGCTTGGCCCGGACCGCATCCTGCCACGCAACCCTGTCAATCTTCGCGCTGCCTTGGGGGACGAGAAAATCACTGTCGTTGCGGACGTGGTGGGCGGTGACGACTGGCCGATGCTCATCGACAGCCTGGAACGCGGCGGGCGTTACACCTGCTCCGGCGCCATTGCTGGCCCCATGGTCGAGCTGGATCTGCGCACCTTCTACCTGCGTGATCTGACCTTCACGGGCTCAACCGTGATTGATCCCGAGGTCATGCAAAACCTGATCAAGTATATCGAAGCCGGTGACATCAAGCCGGCTCTGGCGGCCACTTTTCCGCTGCTCAAACTGCGAGACGCGCAAGCTGCATTCATAGCAAAAGAGCACACCGGCAACATAGTGGTGATCCCGTGAGCACATGCACATCGACACAGCTTATCGACGATGCGCGCGTGCGCGTCACTCGGTTCGATTTCGAACCCGGACAGGAAACTGGCTGGCATATTCACGGTTTTGACTACGTGATCACGGCGCTCACGGATTGTCACATGCGGTTGGAAATGCCCGAAGGAGAGCTGAGCGAAGTCACCGTAAAAGCAGGAGAAGCCTATCGCCGCAATCAAGGCGTAGAGCACAATGTCATCAACGCAGGCGATGCGCCCATGTCTTTCGTCGAGCTGGAACTCAAATGATCATTACCCGCATCTCAGTTTTTCAGATCGACTTGCCTCTGGAGCATCCCTACTGGCTCTCAGGTGGGCGGCTCAAATTCGAATGCCTCGATGCAACCTTCGTGAAGATCGAAACCGACGCGGGCCTCACAGGTTGGGGCGAAGGCACACCCTGGGGGCATACCTATGTGCCCGCCCATGGACCCGGCATACGCGCCGGGATCGAGACGATGGCACCTTTCATCATTGGTCTTGATCCGCGCAAGGTGCTGGAAGTAGAGCGCGCAATGGACCTCGCCCTGCCCGGCCATCTCTATGCAAAAAGCCCCATCGACATGGCCTGCTGGGATATCGCCGGGCAAGCCGCGGACCTGCCCATCGCAGACCTTATGGGCGGCGGCTCCCGCACGCCCCGGCCCATTGCGTCATCCGTTGGCGCGAAAACGGTCGAGGAGACCCGCGCAGTCATCAACCGTTACCGACAGCGCGGCTACATCGCCCATTCGGTGAAAATCGGCGGCGATGTGAAACGCGATATTGCGCGCGTTCGTGATGGGGAAAGCCTGCGCAACCCGGGTGATATCGTGCTTTATGATGTGAACCGGGGCTGGACGCGCCAGCAGGCCCTGCGCGTGATGAGCGCCTGCGAGGATCTCAACGTGATGTTCGAGCAGCCCTGCGAAACCCTCGATGACATCGCGGCAATCAGCGGCAAGCACGCGTCGCCCGTCTCTGTCGATGAAAGCCTTGTGACCTTGCAGGACGCGGCCCGTATCGCTCGCGATGGTATCGCGGAGATTTTCGGCATCAAGCTTAACCGCGTCGGCGGTCTGACAAAAGCGGCGCGCATGCGCGATGTGGCGCTCGCGCATGGTATCGACATGTTCGTTATGGCAACCGGCGGTTCGGTTCTGGCCGACACCGAAGCGCTGCATCTCGCAGCTACCATCCCCGATGACAATTGCTTCGCTGTGTGGGCCTGTCAGGACATGCTCACTGTCGATATCGCCGCAGGTCGCGGACCGCGCAACAAGGATGGCCATCTACACTTGCCGGAAGAGCCCGGCCTTGGCGTGCACCCTGACGAAGATGCGCTCGGTAATCCCGTGGCGGTCTACCCATGAAAATTGCCAGCGTGCATCTATACCGGCTCTGCCTGCCCATCGCGGGAAAGCCCTACAGTTTTTCCACCGGCAGCTTGTCGTCCATCGACACGGTTTTGCTGAAACTCACGCTCGACAGCGGCCATGTGGGCTGGGGCGAGACCTGCCCGCTCGGCAACACCTATGCGCCCGCGCACGAAGGCGGAGCTGTCGCCGCGCTGGAACTCATACTGCCACATATGATCGGGTGCGATGCTGCTCCGCGCCCGGCGCATGCGCAAATGGATGCGGTGTTGATGGGGCACGCCTATGCAAAGGCAGCTGTCGATATCGCCCTGCATGACGCTTTGGGGCATGCGTTCGGCGTTCCGGTGTCCACCCTTCTGGGCGGTTCAGTGGCAAGCCAGGTCCCGGCCTACTACGCAATAGGGATCGAAACCCCAGAGAGCGCGGCAACCATCGCAAAAGGCAAAGTGGTCGAGGGCTATACCAGGCTGCAGCTCAAATGCGGTGGGCGCCCGGTGCAAGACGATATCGCGACGATCCGCGCGGTCTGGGATGCCCTTCAAGGCACGGGCGTCAAACTGGTGGTTGATGCCAATCGCTCCTGGACCATGCGCGATGCAATCCAGATCAGCAGCGCCTGCCGCGACATCCCGCTGGTGATCGAGCAGCCCTGCAGCGAGCCATCTGAGCACCGCCAGCTCAAAGCGCATCTCAGTCATCCGCTCTTTGTCGATGAAGACCTGCAAACCTGCGCCTGCGTACTTGACGCAATCGGAACAGCGGACGGCTTCGGCTTCAAACTGACGCGCGCAGGCGGGTTGGCCCCGGCAACTGCTTTCCGCGATATCTGCGCCGCGCGTAACCTGCCGCACACCTGCGACGACGGATGGGGCGGCGACATCATCGCAGCTGCCTGCCTGCATCTGGCCGCGACCGTGCGCCCCGATTTGCTTGACGCGGTCTGGACCTCAGGCAACTACATTGACGCCCCCACAGGTTACCCCAACGCGATCTGCGCCAAGGACGGTATGTTTACCGTGCCGGATGGCCCCGGCCTCGGCGTTTCGGTAGAGGGCGCAGCACTTCCCGCGCCTCATAGCGTGTTCGCATGAACGTCTCCCAGCTCACGCTTTGGTCTGTCCAACTGACCAGCCATGAACCCTACTATATGGCCGAGGGCAAAAACTGCGACACGGTCACGAGCCATGTGCTGCGCCTGACCACAGACAGCGGGCTGGAGGGCTGGGGAGAGGTCTGTCCGATCCCCCATTATCTGCCCGCTTTCGCCGGTGGTATCCCCAGCGCCATCGAGGAAATGGCACCTCAGATCATCGGAATCACCCCAATCGGCGTTGATGCGCCCATGCGCAAACTGGATGGTTTTCTGCAAGGACACCAAGCGGCAAAGTCTATCGTCGACATGGCGCTCTGGGATCTCTTCGGCAAAATCACGAACCTGCCGCTCACCGAGCTTCTTGGCGGGCGTACACGCCGCGACATGCCGCTTTATCACTCGATCACCTGTATTGCACCGGATGAAATGGCCCACATCGCGCGCGACGCCTACGCCACCGGCATTCGCCAGTTTCAAGTCAAGCTGGGCGCAGATGCCGATTGGCAAGCGGACGCAGAACGGCTCGTAAAAGTGCGCGACGCTGTCGGTGCAGGTCCGCTGGTTTACGGCGACTGGAACTGCGGTGCGAGCAAATTGCAGGCCATCCGCACAGGCCGCGCCGTGGCTCACCTCGACATCATGCTGGAGCAGCCTTGCAAAACGCTCGAAGACTGCGCCGCTGTCCGCCGCGCCACAGGGCTGCCGATGAAAATCGATGAAGGCGCATATGATCTGGCCAGCCTCCTGCGTGCCGCGGAACTGGGCGTGCTCGATGCCGCCGCGCTGAAGCTTTCCAAATTCGGTGGCCTTTCCGCCATGCGCCGCGCGCGGGATCTCACAGTGCATCTTGGTGCAGAGATCTGCGCCGAATGCACTTGGGGCTCAGATATCGTCACCGCCGCCGCGCTGCATTTCGCCGCCTCCACCCCGCATGGGGCCTTGCTCAACACCTGTGATCTGTCCAGCTACGTCAGCCCGCGCATCGCCCCCGATTGTCCAACGCGCAGAGACGGCCGTATCGCGCCTCCCGAAGGCCCCGGCCTCGGCATCTCGCCCGACCTCGATGTGCTTGGTGATCCGCTCCTTCATCTTGCCAGTTAAACTCCCGCCGGAGGCTCCCGCATGCACAAACTTCGCACACAGTCAGAATGGATCGCCCGAGCTCAGACCGTGCTTCCTGCGGCTGGTTTCGGCAATTTTGACGCCTCCATCGTCATTGCACGTGGGCAAGGCAGCCGGGTCTGGGACGAGGAGGGCCGCGAGTATGTCGACTATCTGATCGGCTCTGGCCCCATGCTGCTGGGCCATGGCCATCCCGAAGTGATGGAAGCCGTTCTGGAACAACTCCCCAACGGCATGACCTTTTTTGCCAACAACGCGATGGGCATCGCGCTGGCCGAAGACATTTGCGCCGCAGTGCCGTGCTGCGAGCAGGTGCGCTTTGTCACGTCCGGCGGCGAGGCCGACATGTACGCGATCCGCCTTGCACGGGCCTTCACGGGCAAACCGAAGATCTTGAAATTCGAAGGCGGGTATCACGGGATGAGCGCCGAGGCACAGATGAGCCTTGCTCCGGCCAGGCCCGTCAACTTCCCGCAAGCCGTGCCGGACAGTGCGGGCATCCCGCAGGGCGTGGCCGATCAAATGCTGATCGCGCCCTTTAACGATCTGGCCGCTGTAGAGGCGCTACTTTGCGAGCATGATGACATTGCCGCAATCATCGCTGAACCCTTGCAGCGCATTATCCCCGCCGAGCCTGGTTATCTGCAAGGCCTGCGCGATCTTTGCACCAGACACCATGTCTTGCTTATCTTTGACGAAATCGTCACCGGTTTTCGCCTCGCCTATGGCGGCGCGCAAGAACGCTATGGGGTGACGCCGGATATCTGCACTTTAGGGAAAATCATTGGAGGTGGTTTTCCGCTCGCTGCCCTGGGCGCAAGCCGCGAGGTCATGAACCATTTTGACAAAGCGGTTGTCGGCGCGGAAAACTGGCTCATGCAACTTGGCACGCTGTCGGGCAATCCGGTGGCCTCCGCCGCAGGCCGCAAGACGATGGAAGTCCTGCGCCGCAAGGGAAGCTACGAGCGGCTGCTCAAAACTGGTAAAACCCTGCAGACACTGCAATCAAACGCCCTAAACGATGCTGGAATTACGCATCAAATCTGCGGGGACGAGACACTTTTCGATATCTATTTCACGTCGAATGCCTGCCGAGACTATCGCAGTGCCGCTCATGACAATCCGGCGATAAACGCGAAGTACAATGCGATTCTGCGCGACAACGGCATTTTCAAATCGCCAGGTAAACTCTACCCGTCACTGGCTGTCACAGATGATGATCTGGAGATCACGCAGCGTGCGATCAACAGGGCGGTTGCAGCGATTTCATGAGAAAAAGTGGTGCGGTCGGGGGGACTCGAACCCCCACGAGTGTTACCTCACAGCGACCTCAACGCTGCGCGTCTACCAATTCCGCCACGACCGCATGTCTTAGCTTGGTACGCGGCTCTCTATCGTTTGGGTGCGCGCAGAACAAGAGCAAAAATGCGCCGTCAGGTGCTGCGGTATGGCAGGCGTGAATTGCGCCAACTCAGCCAGGCAATCGCCGCGCCTCCCATCACAATGACGACCCAGCCCAGAACCGGCGTCTGCGGGAACAAGATGGCATTCATCCGCCTTCCCGGCAACAGCGTGAAGAGCCCTGCAATGCCCAGGGCCTGCGTGAACAAACTGGTCATCAACATGCGGTGACGCTGGATTTGCCCGGCACGCGCCGCGCGAATGGCTTGCCAAAGCGAGACGAAGACAACGAAAGCCAGAATGTGAATGACGCCATACCCGTAAAGCCTGGGGCCAACGACAGCGGTGATCTGCAAGGAGGAGGTTGCCAGCACAACCATCGCCGCCACCCAAAGATACCCCCCTGCTTTGTGCAGGACGTCGCGGGATCGCCTCAGAATAACCAGCGGTCCCAGCAGCAAGGCAACCAGCGCTGCTAGAATATGGATTTGCACAATGACCGGAGCAGAAAAAAACGGTGCGAATGACACGATGATACCCTTGATGTGATTTGAGTTGAATTGACCTGTTTCAAAAGGCACAACTCGATCTGCCTGATCCATGCCCGATCTGGCGAACGGCAAGGAGACTTCGTGAGCAAACGCCAATTGCAAGTCGCGATGCGTGAATGGACACGCAACATGAGACTGCCACTGACCTGGCTGTTCGTGATTGGCGTTGCCGTGATTCTGGCCCTGATCGGTCCGTTTGGCACCGATCAGGTGATGATCCTGCCAGTGGCTCTGGCGTATTGGCTGCTGATCACCGCCGGATCCTATGCGATTGGACTATTCGTCAATGTCGTCGTCAGCCAGTACCTTTCGGGCAGCGGCAGCCTGCCACGTTTCGGGCTCGCAGCGGCCTTGACCGGCATCGGCGTCAGTGTGCTGGTCGTCACTCTGAACTGGGCGTTCTTCAGCCATTTTCCTGAAGCTGCACAATGGCCGGAGATCTTCGGCAGTGTTTTCCTGATTTCGCTGGTGATCACCGGATTGCTCGCCGCCGTAGATGCCCATCTTGCCGCAGACGCGCCAGCGTCAGGTCGCGTGCCTTTGATGGATCGGTTGCCTTTGGACAAACGCGGCACCCTGCTGGCACTGAGCGTCGAGGACCACTATGTGCGCGTGCATACCGACAAGGGCGAGGACTTGCTTTTGATGCGACTGAGCGATGCGATCCGCGAAACCGGGGAAACCCCTGGCGCGCAAGTCCACAGGTCGTACTGGGCCGCTTGGGACGCGGTGGCTTCCGTGCGCCGCGATGGCGCGCGCGCTGTTCTGACACTTGCTTCGGGCGTGGAAATTCCCGTCAGCCGCAGCAACCTGCACAAGATCAGGGAGGCCGGGCTACTGCCCCGCTAGCGTTATGGTCGAATGGATCACTTCAGACGGGTTGACCGACTACACGCATGCCTTGCATGTTATGGAAGCGCGCGCCGAAGCGATCGCGCGCGGCGATGCTGATGAAGCCATCTGGCTGGTCGAACATCCGCCGCTCTACACGGCGGGAACCTCTGCCAACCCAGATGATTTGACGGACCCGGACCGCTTTCCCGTTTTCAACGCCAAACGCGGCGGGCAGTACACTTACCACGGACCTGGGCAGCGTGTGGCTTATGTGATGCTGGATGTCAGCAAACGCGGTCGCGATGTGCGCTGCTTCGTGCGCGATCTGGAAGCCTGGGTGATCAAGGCGCTGGCCGAATTTAACGTGGTCGGTGAGATCAGGCAGGGCCGCGTTGGCGTTTGGGTTGCGCGGCCTGATAAACCGCTGGCCCCGGACGGATCGGTTCAGGAGGATAAAATCGCCGCCATCGGCATTCGCCTGCGCCGCTGGGTCAGCTTTCATGGCCTGAGCATCAACGTGGAACCGGATCTGGACCACTTCTCCGGAATCGTTCCCTGCGGCATCACCGAGCATGGGGTCACCAGTCTTGTCGATCTGGGTTTGCCGGTTACCATGGACGACGTCGACAGCGCATTGAAACGCAGTTTTTCCGAGGTCTTTGACGAAACAGGTTGAAGAAAATTAATACTTTTTAATGCGCTATCCGGCACACAGCACGAACCATCGCGCCAGTACTGCCCATGCAGCGTGCGACAATTTATATGCGTTTCGAGCGAACTCATCCATTGAAGCGAAGGGCCACTCGTTCTAAAACGTAGCCAAATACAGGCGCGAGGACCAAACCTCGCGTCTTTTTCAACATATCGCAGGAGGCGACGCATGGCAGACGCAGCCATTCACGGCCACGAACACCACGACGAGCGCGGTTTCTTCACCCGCTGGTTCATGTCCACCAATCACAAAGACATTGGTATTCTCTATCTGGTCGTTTCGGCCTTTGTCGGTTTCATCTCGGTAGCCTTCACAGTGTACATGCGCCTTGAGCTTATGGAGCCGGGCGTTCAGTACATGTGTCTTGAAGGCGCACGTATGACAGCGGCTGCTGCCGGTGAGTGTACGCCCAACGGGCACCTTTGGAATGTTCTGATCACCGGTCACGGCATCCTGATGATGTTCTTCGTTGTGATCCCTGCCCTTTTCGGCGGTTTCGGCAACTATTTCATGCCTTTGCAGATCGGCGCGCCGGATATGGCCTTCCCGCGCATGAACAACCTGTCGTTCTGGATGTATGTGGCTGGTACCACTCTGGCGGTCTGCACGGCGAAGATTGCCAGATCCATCGACATACCGCCCTCGTTCGTACTGAGCGGTGGGTAGAGCACCCAGCCCACGCCCGAACCGAGCTGGTCATTGCCGCCTGGTGCCAGGACCGAGCAGACCGCTAGAGTGGTACCAGCCACATACATCCAGAACGACAGGTTGTTCATGCGCGGGAAGGCCATATCTGGCGCG
>JBCCUH010000023.1:0-13091 GCA_039197405.1 Pseudomonadota bacterium | reverse complement strand
GCCGGTGCGATGGCCATAGGCGCCGGAGGTGACAATGCCCACGGCCCGGTCCTGCTGCCAAAGCGTGTGGGCATAGAAAGGATCAACCTCTCCGGTCTCGATCTCCAGCAACGCCATGTCCCAGGCGTCCTCGCGCGTCAGCGCCTGCCGCAGTTCGGGTCGCACGAATGGCGTCAGACCGGCCTCCAGCGGGCTGCGTTCGGTTGTCAGATCGCTGCCCCAGCCGCGATAGCCCTTCTCCAGACGCATCGCATTGGCCGCATAGGCCCCGTAATACCCCAGCCCATGGGGGCGCGCCCGCTCTTCCAGCGTTTCAAAAAGGGCGGCTGCCTTGCTGGCAGGCACATGCAGCTCCCAGCCGCATTCGCCCAGATAGCTGACACGCAAGGCCCGCAGCGCCGCGCCCTGCAGCGAGGTGTCGCGCAGGCTGAGCCAGGCCATATCAGCCAGCTCAGGCAGCACATCCGGTGATCTCGGGCCCATGACACCGATCACCGCGATCTCTTCGGTGACATTGCGGACCGTCACGTCAAACCCCGATGCCGTGCTGCGCAGCAGATCGAAGTCGATCTCCTCGGCGGCAGCGGCGGAATTCAGATAGGCGTGATCCTCGGCCAGCCGCGCGACGGTGAATTCCGACAGCACCCCACCTGCCGGGGTCAGCGCGTGGGTCAGCCCGATGCGGCCCACCTTCGGCGCGCGGTTCGCGCCCAAAGCCTGCAGGAAAGGCACCAGATCCGGACCGGTGACTGCGAATTTCGAAAAGACCGACAGATCGGCCATCGCAACGCGGGCAGTGGCCGCCTCGGTCTCTGCCGCGACGGGCGCAAACCAGTTGGCCCGGCGGAAGGTTTCATCGGCCACGGCGCCCGGCTCTTGCGTGAACCAGTTGGGGCGCTCCCAGCCATGGGCGGCCCCCATGACAGCGCCGCGCGCAACCATCAGATCATGTAGGGGCGACAGGCGCAGGCCGCGCCCGGCGGGGCGTTCTTCATGCGGGTAATGCACGCCGAATTGCAGACCGAAGCATTCAATGGCCTTGGCAACGCGGTAATCGCGGTCCGCCCAGGACCCGAAGCGGCGGCTGTCCACGGCCAGCGCATCCATCGGCGGCGCGCCATGGGTCATCCAGTGAGCCAGGAACCAGCCAGCACCGCCGCCCTCCATCACCCCCATGGACGAACCGGTCAGCAGCCAGGCATTGTCCAACCCATGCGCCGGACCGATCAGGGGGTTGGCATCCGGCGTAAAGGTGATCGGCCCGTTGATCACCGATTTCACACCGCCGGTTTCCAGCGCCGGAATACGCGCCATGGCCGCCTCGATGATATGCTCCACCCGGTCCAGATCAGGCGGCATCAGATCAGCGCCGAACTCAGGCGGCACGCCGTCCACGGACCAGACCTGCGCCTCTTTCTCGTAGGGGCCAAGGATCAGCCCGTCGCGCTCTTGCCGCACATACCAGCTTTCCTCCGGGTCGCGGATCATCGGTAGCTCTGGCAGCCCGTCGGCGATACGCTGCTCGACCGCGCCGATGGCGTCAGTCACCAGATATTGATGCAGCACCGGCACCGACGGGATATTGAGCCCCATCATATGGCCGATTTCCCAGCCCCAGGTGCCAGCCGCATTCACGATATGGGTGGTCGCGACATCGCCTTTGGCGGTCTCGACCTGCCAGTGATCGACCTCGCGGCGGATACCGGTGACGGCGCAGTTGCGCCAGATCTGCGCGCCGCCCCGCCGGGCCACCTCGGCCATGGCATGGGTTGCCAGTGTCGGGTCCACATGGCCGTCGTCCGGCTCGTAAATCCCGCCCAGCAAGCCATCCAGACGTGCCAGCGGATGCAGCTCGGCAATCCTCTCGGGCGTCAGCACTTCCAGCGGATATCCAGTGAACTCCGACAATCCGGCCACATGGCGAAACTCGTCCATCCGGTCCGGGTTGCGGGTGATACGCATCGCGCCGGAGCGGTGAAAGCCGCAGTCGCGCCCGGTCTCTTCGGGCAGGATATCACGGTACAGACGCACCGACGTGGCGCGCAATTCCTGAATGGTCGGACTATGGGCGAAATGGGTGCACAGCCCGGCGGCATGCCAGGTCGAGCCATGGGTCAGGTCGTTCTTTTCGACCAGCAGCACATCGGACCATCCGGCCTTGACCAGATGATACATCAGCGACACGCCCATCGCGCCGCCGCCTATGATCAGAACCTGCGCTTTTGTCATGCGCGCATCCTTTCGCCTTTGGGATCAAACGGCGCATGCCTGAGCGGTCTGGCCGCATAGTCCTGCCCCGCAACACGCACGGTGAAGGGTCGCGCGCAGGTCTCGGCCAGGGTTTCGCCCTGCGCCACATCGAGCATCGCAAAGCACAAGGCCAGCCCGGTGCGCGGCCCGCGTCCGCCGGATGTGGTCAGCCCCACATGGCGGCCCGCTTCATAGACCGGCTCGTCATGCAGCATCAGCGCCGTGCCCTCGATCTGCAACAGAACCAGCCGCTTTGAGACGCCTGCGCTGCGCTGTGCCTCCAGCGCCGCCTTGCCGGTGAAGGCCTTGGTCCAGTCGATGGTAAAGCCCAGACCCGCCTCCAGAGGCGTGATCTCCGGCCCCAACTCATGGCCCCAGTGTTTGAAGCCTTTTTCCAGACGGCAACCATCCAGGGCAAAGTGGCCAAGCGGCGTCGCTCCGCCCTGGCGCAGGGCATCGAAAAGCGCGGCTGCCTCGGTATTGGCCACCATCAGCTCCCAGCCGAGTTCGCCGACAAAGCTCACGCGGGTGGCGCGGCAAGGCACCCCGGCGAGCCGGGCGTCCGCGGCATGGCCAAAGCCCATCGCGGGCAGATCGCCCAGCCCCTGCAACAGCGCGCGGCTGCCGGCGCCCATCACACCGATGGTGCAATGGGTCTCCGTCACATCCGCTATCGTGAGGCTGCCGGGCAGGTTGCGGCGCAGGAAGGCCAGATCGCGCGCCCGCGTCGCTGCGCCGGAGGTGATGTGAAACGCCTCGGCGCCCAGCCGGGTCACGGTCACATCCATCTCGATCCCGCCGCGCGGGTTCAGAAACTGGGTATAGACCGCCCGGTCAATCGCCACATCCAGCTGCGCGGTGCAAAGCCGGTTCAGACCCGCCAGTGTCCCGGACCCCGAAATATCGAGCTTGGTGAACGGGCTGAGATCAATCAGCGTCGCGCCATCTGCCATGGCGGCGGCTTCCGCTTCGGCTATTGGCCACCAGCCCTGCGCGCTGACGGAATAGGGCTGTGCCTGCCCGTACCACAGCCCGCGTTCCCAGCCTGCGGTGACGCCGAACTGTGCCCCGACGCTGGCCCATCTGCCGTGCAAAGCCGACTGGCGCAGATCGCGGCCCGCCTGCGGCTGTTTGTAGGGCCAGTGCAGCGCGAACAGATCGGCCACCGCCTCCTGCATGCGCGCCTGCATATGCGCCTTGTCTGCGGTGCGGGGATCAACGCGGGCCACATCCACTTCCCACATGTCCATGGGCGGTGTGCCATCCACGATCCAGTCCGCCAGCGCCTGCCCGATCCCGGCAGAGGACATCACACCCACGGAATTCATCCCCGCCGCCACAAAGAGCCCATCCACCTCGGTTTCGCCCACCAGCGGGCGGGTGTCGGCGGTAAAGCTTTCGGGCCCATTCATGAAGTGCTGAATGCCCGCGTGTTCAAGCGCCGGGCAGAGATCCAGCGCGGCTTCCATGAAAGGGGCGAACTGATCCCAATCCTCTGCCATTTCCGGAAATGGCCGATCGCCTTCGGGACCATAGGCATCCCAGCATTTGGCATCCGGTTCAAAGCCGCCGATCACCAGCTTGCCCGCATCACCCTTGAGATAGATCCCGGTGTCCAGATCGCGGATCACCGGGACGGGATGCGGCAGATCGGGGATCGGCTCGGTCACCACATACATATGCTCGACCGCCTGCAGGGGAAGGTGCACCCCGGCAGTCGCTGCCAGCTCGCGCGACCAGGCACCGGTGGCGATCACCACCACATCAGCCAAGATGTTCGTACCATCGGCCAGCGCGACACCGCTGATCCGGCCATCATCCGTCAGCAGCCGGTCAACCTGCACCCCTTCGCGAATATCCACGCCGCGATCCCGCGCGGCGCGCGCATAGGCCATGCACAGATCAACCGGGTTCACATTTGCATCTTCCGGCACATGCAGCGCGCCTGCATGATCACGCAGATCCAGCATCTCAAGCGGCACCGCCTCTGGCGCGATCATTTCAGGCGTAAGGCCTTGCGTGACCCCAAGATCCGCGATCCGGCGCAACTCATCCAGCCGCTCTGGCGCGCGTGCCAGCCAATAGCCGCCCGTGCGTTGATAGCCGGTGGACATGCCGGTCTCGGCCTCCAGCGCGGGAAAGACCTCCAGCGCCGCCGAGGCGAGGCGGGTCATGTTGGGCGTTGCGCGCAGCGGTCCGACAATCCCGGCCGCATGCCATGAGGTACCGGACGTCAGCTGATTACGCTCCAGCAGCGTGACATCCTGCGCGCCGCGTTTGGCCAGATGCCAGGCGATGCTCAGCCCGATGGCCCCGCCGCCGATAATCACGATGCGGGGCATCAGAAATAGTCCTGATCAGGGGTCTCGGCCTTGCGGCGGGCGATATAGTCCTGCAGGGCCGCGTCGATATCGGGGTCGAGGCCGGGGTCCTCATACTGCTCCAGCCGCTCTTTCCAGATCGCATTGGCGCGCTGGGCCGCGTCCTTGCCGCCCGCCGCATACCATTGCTCGAAAGAGTTGTCATCCGGCGTCCAGGGCCGGAACAGCGCGGTCATGAAATTGGCCTGCGTATGCTCGGAGCCCAGGAAATGCTGACCCGGGCCGGTGGTGGCAATCGCCTCCATCGCCTGCGCATTCTCGCTCAAGTCGATGCCGTCAAAGAACCGCGCCGCCTTGCCGCAGAGATCGTGATCAATGATGGTCTTTTCAAAAGAGGTGACCAGTCCGCCCTCCAGCCAGCCGGTTGCGTGGTTGATCAGGTTCGCACCGGCAAACATCGACATCATCAGACCCCAGGCCGCTTCCTGCTGGCTTTGCGCGTCAGGCAGTTTCGAGGCGCTGAGCGTGCCCACCGTATGCAGCGGCACACCCAGGCGCCGCGCCAGCTGCCCGGCGGCCAGCACCATCAGACCCGCCTCGGGCGTGCCGAATGTGGGGGCACCGGATTTCATCGACATGGTCGAGGCAAAGCTGCCCATCAGGCAGGGCGCACCGGGATTGACCAGCTGCACCAGCGTCATCGCCGCCATGGATTCGGCCAGCACCTGCGCCAGGGTCCCGGCCACGGTCGACGGCGACATGGCCCCGGTCAGCACCCAGGGTGTGCAGGCCACCGGCTGCCCGGCGCGCGCATAGGTCTTGAGAGCGCCGGACATGTGGCTGTCCATCACCAAGGGCGCATTGGTGTTGGAGACGCAATAAAGCACAGGGTTTTCGGCCACGAACTCGTCGCCAAAGAGAATGCGCGCCATATCGATGGCATGGCCCGCGCGCTCGGCCCCGATGAAGGCGCCCATGAAGGGGCGGTCCGAATGCCGGATATGGGCATAAAGCATATCCAGATGGCGCTTGTTGGCGGGCAGGTCCACAGGTTCGCAGACCACACCGCCGGAATGATGCAGCCAGGGCAGGCTGTGGTGCAGCTTGATCAGATCGACGAAATCGGAATGCGAGGCATAGCGCCGCCCGCGATCCAGATCATGCACGAAGGGCGGGCCCCAGGACGGGCAGAGCACCGTGGCATCGCCGCCCATCTGAACGGTGTTGGCCGGGTTGCGTGCGTGCTGGAAAAACTGTGCGGGCGCGGTGGCGGTGATGGTCTTGCGGCAAAATCCCGGCGCGAAACGCACCCGTGTGCCGGAAACATCGCAGCCTGCATCGGCAAAGATCGACAGGATCTCCGGATCGTCCTGAAACTCCATCCCAGTCTCTGCCAGAATGCGGTCCGCGTTGGCCTCGATCTGCTCAAGCCCTGCCTCGCTCAGCACATTGAAGGTGGCCAGCTTGCGCAGGACGAAAGGCGCGCGCGGCTCGGGCGGGGCGGCGTGCCGCGTGGATTTGCGGCGCGTTGATCTGCGTGGACGTGTCATGGGCGAACGGTGACAGAAAGCTTGACAGTCTCAAAGAGAAACCCAAAGGTATAAGGGATTCTTATACTAAGCATGCAGCTATGCTCGACCGTACCTCCCTGCCTCCCGGCCTTGTCCGTTCACTGGAAGTTTTCGTAGCTGTGGCCGAAACCCGGCAAATGCGCCTGGGCGCGCGGCTGCTGGGGATCTCCCAGCCAGCCGCCTCGCAGCATATCGCCTCGCTGGAAAAGGCGTTTGGCACCCAGCTTGTCGACCGCAGCGTGCGTCCGGCGCGGCTGACCCATGCAGGGCTGCGCCTGCACAACCGGGCCGAAAAGATCCTGCACGCGCTGTCGGATATGGAAACCGAGCTGCGCCATGTGGGGCAGGCCTCGATCAGCCTGCTGCGGGTCGGTCTGCAGGCCTCTATCGCAACCACGCTGACGCCGCCGCTGGTGACGCTGGCGCAATCGGAGTTCGGTGTCGAGGACATCACGATGCACGCCGGCCAAAGCGGCAATCACGAACATCTGCTGCGCACCAAACAGGCCGATCTGGCGATCACCTCGAACCCGTTTCTGGATATGGATGGTCTGGAACGGCACCACGTCCTGAAAGAGGATTTCCTGCTGGTTGTCCCGCAGGACTATGGCGGCCCCACCCACAGCCTTGACGCCATCCAGCAAAACCTGCCGCTGGTGCGCTTTGCCGATTCCACCCATGCCGGGCGGCAGATCGCGCAGCACCTCAGGCGGCTGCGCTTCGAGCCGGGCAAGGTCATTCAGGCGGATCGTTCCAGTATGGTCACCTCCTGCGTGTCGGCAGGGCAGGGCTTCAGCCTGCTGACGCCGACGCTGCTGATCGACGGACTGGTCGAGAAAATGAAACTGCGGTTGCTGGATCTGCCGGTCGCGGGCCTGTCGCGCACGCTGACGGTGGTGGCGCGCAAGGGCGAGCTGCGCGAACTGCCGCAGGCAGTGGCGGCGCTGGCCAGGGATCGCCTGATGCAGCAGATCGCCATCCATGTGGGGGCAATCGGTGGGCAGGGCGTGGATCAGCTCTGAGGCAGGCCAGCGGGTGCGCCCTGGCCGGGTGGCTGCAACGCCCGGCCCGCGTCATGCGCGCGTTCAAGCAAGGCGCGGCGGCGCGGCGCTGACCCGGTGGAGCCGTTAAGCAGCACCATCTCGCGGCGGGTGAACCCGAAATAACCGAATGTGCCGTCGATCCAGGCGGTCTGCAGCGCCTGCCGGTAGCCGCTCTCTTCCATCTCGTCCGAGCGGGCGCCCGCCGGGATCAGCAACACCCCGCTGCGCGGCTTTTGCAGTGACACCTCGGGGTCGTCCAGCTGGTCATAGGCCCAGCCCCAGGACCAAACCCGATCCACCCAGCCCTTCATCGTTGCGGGCATGCCCCACCAGAACAGCGGAAATGCGAGGCAGATGGCATCGGCGTGCGCGATCCGCGCCTGTTCACGCAGCACATCGTCTGGCGCAGCGTCGTCCCTGTTGTCGTCGAGGGTCCAGCGCGGATCAAACCCTTCCGCGTTCAGATCGGCCAGCTCCACCGTATGACCGGCAGCCTGCGCGCCTTGCTGGAAAGCCGCAGCCGCCGCTGCGGTGAACGAGGCCGGATCGGGGTGATCCAGAACCACAAGAACATGCATCCCGGCGCCCTTACCGCGTGCCTTGCGAGCTGAGAATGCCCACGCGCGCGCTGCCCGAAACGGAAGTCTCGTTGCAGCCCGCAAGCACAGCCAGGGCAAGGATCAGTGTCAGCAAACGCATCATGCCAGCCTCAAGGTTGTCTGCCGCGATGATAGGGGGCGCCCGTCGTGGCAGCAAGGCTGGCGCCGATTTCCTGCCCGGAAATCGGACCCGAAAACCTTCAGGGTTTCCGGCTGCCATCACGCCCCCATCCGTTTTCTGCGCGCGTTGATCTTTGCATGGGCCGCTTCAGTCCCATCGTGGAACGAGCCGAAAAGCTTGTCCCAGGGGATTTCCAGCGAGCCGTAGTTGCACTCGAAATACCGGTGATGCATCTGATGGTGAAAGGTGCCCAGTTTCAGGCGGTTTTCATCCTTGATCAACAGCCCCGCGAAACCTGTATGCGTGGTTGCTGCGGTCAATGTGTAGATCTGCATATGAAACAGAATATGCACCGGGCTGGCCGGGATCACGAAGTGGATCAGCACCGTGCCGAGATAGATCACATGTTCCACCGGATGCATCGACAGCCCGGACCACGGACCCACGTTGATATTGCGATGATGCAGCGCGTGCACATGTTTGTAGAGCCAGGGGATGTGCAGAAAGCGGTGGATCCAGTAGAAGTAAAAGCTTTCCCAGATGGGGATCAGGAAGAACAGGGCGACAAACCACACAGGATGCGCCGCCCAGGTCAGCATCGGCGCATAGCCGTTGGCCATGGCCCAGAACATCAGCGCCTCATAAGCGGTCCAGATCGTCACGCCGCTGGCCAGCGTCCAGAACATATTGTCCCGAATCTGCCCTCCAAGGGTGAACTGCCGCCCGTTTTTCATCAGTGGGCGCGGGTCGAATTTCAGCGCCTTGCCCTGCGCGCTGAAGGTGTAGAAATAGATATGCAGCCCGCCCGCCACGAGGCTCATCAGCACAAGATTGCGCAGATACATCTCCAACACCCAGCCAAGGGCAAGGGTGCGGGTTTGCTCAAGCGGCGGCTGAAACCAGTAAAAGCTGATGAAGGCCAGCCCGACGATGATCAGCCGTTCGGAGATCAAAAACCACGAATTCCAGAACCAGGCCGCAATCGCGCGAGGGTTTGGCGGCCATTGAAACACAGGCGAGACCTGCAAGGGCACGTCTGGCAGATGGTTCCAGCCTTTGATGGGTGATTGTGTCATGGCCCCCTCGCGTGACGTGTCTGGTGCATCAACCCTGCCAGATGTTTGGTCTGAGGGAAACAAATTTGGCATAAAGGTGCGGTGGTGCCGTCAACACCTGCTAGATTGCCAAGGATTTTCTTACACGAGAATGACCATGCCCCAGTTTCCATCCCTGCCTGAAACCGCTCATCTGACCGATCTTCTGGTGCGGTTCCCCAAGAACGTGCGCCCGCTGATGGGCTATATCAACGCGGTGCTACGCTCTGACGGGCAACTCAGCATCGCAGAGCGCGAGTTGATCGCCGCCTATGTCTCAGCGCTCAACGCCTGCCGGTTTTGCTTTGGCAGCCACGAGATTTACGCGCGCGCTTTTGGGGTCGAGGCAGGGGTGGTCGAAAGCCTGCTGAAGGATATCAGCACCGCGAAAGTCGACGACCGGCTGAAGCCGATCTTTGCGTATGTCAAGGAACTCAACAGCCTGCCTTGCCGTCTGACGCCCGCTCATGCGCAGGCGGTCTGGGACGCAGGCCATGACGAGACAGCGCTGTTCGAGGCGGTCGAGGTCGCCGGTGTTTTCAATCTGATGAACCGGATGATCGAAGGTGGCGGCGTCAATTTCGACTATGCCGCCGAGCCGGAGAAACACACCATCGCCGCCGGTGATGCCGAGGCGATGGCCAATTCCTATTTACGCTATGCAGACCGGATCGAGGCGCTGGTGGCGCAGAAACCCTAGCTTTCGCTCAGCGCGACCTTCATGTCCTTGACCTGATAGATCACCTCGCCGTCGGCCTCCACGATGCCGTCAGCCACGCCCATGGTCAGGCGGCGGGTCTGGATCGCCTTGGTGAAGTCGATCTTGTAGGTCAGCATCTTGCGATCCGGGCGCACCATGCCCGTCAGCTTGACCTCGCCTACACCCAGCGCATAGCCGCGCCCCTGCCAGCCGCGCCAGCCCAGGTTGAACCCGGTCAGCTGCCACAGCCCGTCCAGCCCCAGACAGCCCGGCATGATCGGATTGCCGGGAAAGTGGCAGTCAAAGAACCACAGATCGGGGGTGATATCGAACTCGGCCAATACGTGACCCTTGCCATGCGCGCCGCCATCGCCGGAGATATCGGTGATTCGGTCCATCATCAGCATGGGTTCTTCTGGCAACTGCGCATTGCCGGGGCCGAACAGCTCGCCTCGGGCGCATTTCAGCAGATCGTCTTTGTCGAAACTGGTCGGATAGGTGGACATGGTCGCTCCCGGAAATCATATACTTTGCCTGCACGCGAGGGCGCGGAGGGCTGATTTGGGGCATATCACCCTGTCACTGAGCGGTGCAAGTGGCGGCAACGCGCCAGTCAATGCTCAGGGCAATGCTCAGGGCAGCGCGTCGGGCAAAGAACCGAACAGCGCACGGGGGTGCTTTGGGGCTTTTACATGGGCTGCGGCGGCTGAGCGCATGCAAAAGCATTGAAATCTGCTCAGTTGGGCGCTTATATGCGAATGAGACGCAAGGACGAGACATGACACGCCCAGCCAACCCACGCACTGCCAAAGTCGAAAATGACTTCGCCGCAAACTGGCTCGCCGGAGCCGGATTGCGCCCGACCCGTCAGCGCCAGACGCTGGCAGAGTTGCTGGTGGGAGATGGCCAGCATCGTCACGTCACTGCAGAAAGCCTCTTTGAAGCGGCCAAGACGCAAGGCGAGGCGGTCTCGCTGGCGACGGTCTACAACACGCTGCGGGCCTTTTGCGACGCGGGGCTGATGCAGGAAGTCACAGTGGACGGCTCCAAAAGCTACTTTGACACCAACACGCATGATCATCCGCATTTCTATTGGGAAGACGATGGCCGTTTGACCGATGCCTCATCAGAGGAACTGGTGATCGCGGCGTTGCCGGAGGTGCCCGAGGGCACAGAGATTGCCAAGGTCGATGTGGTGATCCGCCTGCGCAAGACCAGCTGACCGGGACAGATGCCACTTCGGATCGAATGGGCGACGGAGCACGACCTGCCCGCACTCGTCCCGTTGTTTTCCGAGCTTTACCAACATGACGCGCCGCCTTGGCCCATGCCCAGCCCGCAACAGATGCGCGCGCATTTACTGCGCCTTCTGGAGCCTTCAGTGCCGCACCGGCTGGCGATTGCCTGGGATGCGGACGGCACGGCGCTGGGGCTTGCTGCGGTGGCGACCTTCCAATCGGTTTCCGATCCGCGTTTGCCGCAGGGGCGCCAGATGGAGCTGAAAGAGCTATTCGTGCATCCCGCGCATCGCAGCACAGGCGTCGGCGCGGCGCTGATGACCTGGCTGGCGGATCTGGCGCAGGCCCAAGGCGTGGGCCGCATCGATTGGCATGTGGACGACAGCAACGCGCGCGGACAGGCGTTTTACCAGCGGATGGGCGCGCAGTTCACGCCGCACCGGGTCAGCATGCGCAAGCAACTTAGCGACGTGTAGACAAAGAAAAGCAGACAAGCGGAAGGTCACAAAGAATGAAAGCGATGGGCTATAGCGTCTTCGGGGCGGCAGGCGATGTGATCACAGAGGTGCAGGTCGATCTGCCAGAGCCCGGCGCGGGCGAGGTGCGGGTAGCGCTGGCCTTTTCCGGGGTGAACCCGTCGGATGCCAAAGCGCGCAGCGGCTCGCGGCCCGGCGTCACGAAACCCGCGTTCGATCTGATCGTGCCGCATTCGGATGGCGCCGGGGTGATCGAGGCGGTGGGTCCGGGCGTGGATCCGGCGCGGGTGGGCAGCCGGGTATGGATCTGGAACGGCCAATGGCAGCGACCCTTTGGAACAGCGGCGGAGGCGATCGTGCTTCCTGCGGATCAGACGGTGGCGCTGCCGGACGGCGTGTCACTGGAAGCGGGCGCAACGCTGGGCATTCCGGGGCTGACGGCGGCGCATGCGGTCTTTGGCAATGGCGATGTGCGCGGGCAGACCCTGCTGATCTCTGGCGGTGCGGGCGCGGTGGGCCATAACGCGGTGCAGCTGGCCAAATGGGGCGGCGCGACGGTGATCGCGACGGCCTCGCCCGCCGGATTTGACCGCGTGTCAGAGGCGGGCGCAGATCATGTGCTGGACTATCGCGCCGATGACCTTGCGCAACAGATCATGGCGCTGGCACCCGGTGGCATTGACCGCGCCGTCGAGGTAGAGTTCGGCGTCAATGCTGGGCTGCTTGCCGAGGTGGTCAGACCCAATGGCACTATCGCGGCCTATGGCAGCCAGAAGGATATGGCACCGACGCTGCCCTTTGGCCCGTTCCTCTTCAAGGCGATCACCATCGATATCGTGCTGATCTACATCCTGCCAAAGCCAGAGCGTGACGCGGCCATCGCACGGCTGCACGGGGCGCTGAGCGAAGGCGCGTTGACGCCTGCGATTGATGCGATCCTGCCGCTGGATGATGCAGCCAAGGCACATGATATGGTCATGGCGCCGGGGCGGTCGGGCGCTGTCTTGCTGGCGATTTGACGTAACCTGCGTGCTGCAGCACGCGAGGTCACGGCATAAAATGACGGTTGCTCCTATTTGCTGCGCGCGCCAATGTGCGCATCAAGCAAAGGGGATGCCATGACGATCAAAACCTGCGTATTTGATGCCTACGGAACCTTGTTCGACGTTGGCGCCGCCGCGCGGATTGCAGCGGGCGAGCCGGGCCGCGCGGCGATGGCCGAGAAATGGCCGCAGGTCGCAGAATTCTGGCGCCAGAAACAGCTGCAATACACCTGGCTGCGCGCAATCACCGGCGATCACTGCGCGTTTTGGCAGGTCACGCAGGACGGTCTGGACTGGGCGCTGGAGCGTACCGGGCTGGACGGCGATGCAGAGCTGCGCGAGCGGCTCTTGGCGCTATACTGGGAGTTGCAGGCCTACGGCGAGGTGCCTGCCGTGCTGACCGCTTTGAAAACGGCGGGTCTGCAGACAGCGATCCTCAGCAACGGCTCGCCCGATATGCTGGACGGCGCGGTGCGCTCTGCGGGTCTGGGGCTGCTTCTGGATGCGGTGCTGTCAGTGGAAGACGTGGGCGTCTTCAAGCCCAATGCAAAGGTCTATCAGATGGTGCTGGACCGGTTCGGTTGCGCCCGCGATGAGGTGCTCTTCGTCTCTTCCAACGGCTGGGACGCGGCGGG
>JBCCUH010000022.1:0-13121 GCA_039197405.1 Pseudomonadota bacterium | reverse complement strand
CTCGCCGTCTGGGGCAGGAAAGTCGACCCTGTCACGCCGGTTGCTCGAGAGTGATCCCGCCTTCGCGCTTTCAATTTCCGCGACAACCCGGCCGAAGCGGCCTGGGGAGGAAGACGGTAAGCACTACTACTTCGTTGAAAAGGAAGAGTTTTCTCGGATGGTGGCGGCGGGAGAGATGCTCGAATACGCATCCGTTTTCGGGAATTCCTATGGCAGTCCGCGCGGCCCGGTGGAGCGGGTTTTGGCCGAAGGGCGGGATATGCTCTTTGATGTGGACTGGCAGGGGGCGCAGCAAATTCGCAACTCTGCCTTGGGTGCGCACACGCTGTCGATTTTCCTGTTGCCGCCGTCGATTACCGAGCTGCACAGACGGCTGGTCAGCCGCGCCAAGGACAGTGAAGAGGTGATCGTCCGCCGCATGTCGAAAAGCTGGGACGAGATCAGCCATTGGGACGGGTATGATTTTGTGCTGGTCAATGACGATCTGAACCGGGCGGAAGCGCAGCTCAAAACCATCATCGAGGCCACGCGCCTGCGCAGGCTTCAGCAGCCCGGGCTGACCGATCATGTCCGCAACCTGCAAACGCAATTTGAGGATCTGTCATGACCATTTACGCATTGGGCACCAAAACGCCGCACCTGCATGAGGATACATGGGTCGCGCCGGATGCCAATCTGATCGGGCAGGTTGTCATGGAGGCGGGCAGCTCTGTCTGGTTCGGCGCCACGATCCGCGCAGATCACGAGATTATCCTGATTGGCGAAGGCTCGAATGTGCAGGAAAACACCATCATGCATATCGATGCCGGATACCCGCTGACGATCGGCAAGAACTGCACCATCGGTCACAAGGCGATGCTGCATGGCTGCACAATCGGCGACAACTCCCTGATCGGCATGGGGGCCACCGTGCTCAATGGTGCGAAAATTGGCAACAACTGCCTGATCGGCGCAGGCGCCTTGATCACAGAAGGCAAGGAAATCCCCGATGGGTCGCTGGTGATGGGCGCACCTGGCAAGGTGGTGCGCATGCTGGATGACAAAGCGATCGCGGGGCTGACGCTCAGCGCGCAGCACTATCAGGATAATATGCGCGCATTTCGCGATATACTGAAAGAGGTATAATTGCGTGTTTGCAAAGCTTTGCGCGGCGATCTTGATGTTACCCGGCGCGGCGCTGGCGCAGATGAGCTTTGCAATTTCGGACTATGCCCCTGACGCACCAGTCGCAGGAAACGTGGAAATCGGTGCCTTTTCCTTTGCAGACGAGCGCATGCAGTTTCCGCTGACTGTGGCGATGCCAAACCTTTGGGCTGAAATCGACAAGGCGGCGCGTGCGCGGGGCAATCTGACGGGTAAAGAGATCGAATTTCACTGGATCGGCCCGACCCGGTTGAAAGATGCGTCAAACGACGCATTGACGCTCACGTCACGGGGGCGGCTGCGAACCACTGTGACAGCCACTTTGCTGGGGCAAACCATCAGCCAGACCCTTCAGGACAGCCGCAATTTTGATGTCAGGCTGGCCCCCGTCTGGGATAGCGAAACCAAAGAACTGCGGCTGACCGCAGAGCTGATCGACATTCACGAAATCCCGGTTTGGGCCAAGGATATCGTACGGCAAATCGGCGTGCCGCTGGCCACGCAGGTGCCGCTGTTCTCTGCCAGCAGCGAAGAGCTTGCGGCGCTTGATCTGGAGCTCAGCGATATCGAGCTCACCGGGCACGAGGCAGGCGCGGTGATGTCGTCAAATGTGTCGTTGTCCGCGCAGGCGGGCCGTATGGCGGTGATGAGGCTGCTCTACCGCAGATAGCCTGCCGTCACGCCCCAGCCACCAAGCGCGCGAGAGTGCAGAACTGCTCAAGATGCAGGCGTTCAGCGCGATCCGTGGGTTTGATCCCGGCGGCAATCAGGCGGTCTTCGATGTCCGGTGCCAGCCCTTTCAACGCAGCACGCAGCATCTTGCGGCGCTGATTGAAAGCCATGGCCACGACACGTTCCAGCGTTTTGGCATCTGCGTCGTATCGGGGAGCGGGCAGGGCGGTCAGATGCACCACAGCGCTGGAGACTTTCGGCGGCGGTGTGAAGGCACCCGGCGGCAGGTTCAGCACGATCTGCGCCTCAGTGCGCCACTGCGCCAGTACAGCGAGCCGCCCGTAGGCTTTGCTGCCCGGCCCGGCGACAATGCGCTCGGCGACCTCGCGTTGAAACATCAGCGTGAGGCTTTGCCAGAAGGGTGGCCAGACAGCCGGTGTGAGCCAGCGCACCAAGAGTTCAGTACCGACATTATAGGGCAGGTTGGCCGCAACCCGAATGGGGGCGCCAAGATGCGTAAGCGGATCGATCTTAAGCGCATCGCCTTCGATGATCTCCAACCGGCCCGGATAGGCTTTGGCAATCTCGGTGAGAGCAGGCAGGCAGCGCGCATCTTTCTCTATGGCAAGCACCTTGCGCGCACCTTCTGCCAAAAGGCCACGGGTCAGACCGCCGGGGCCGGGGCCGATCTCAAGCACGTCACATGCGCTCAGATCACCTGCCTGCCGCGCTATCTTGGCCGTCAGGTTGAGATCGAGCAAGAAGTTCTGCCCCAGCGATTTGCGCGCGCTTAACCCATGAGTGGCGATCACATCGCGCAGCGGTGGCAGGCTGTCTATCTGGCTCATCGGGACGCTCCCATCGCATGGGCCATTTTCAACCCCTAGATCAGAGACGTGGGATTGGCCAGCCCCTTGCCTGCAATATCCAGCGCTGTGCCATGATCGGGCGAGGTGCGCAAGAAACTCATCCCCAGCGTGACATTGACCCCCCGGTCGAAATCCAGCGTTTTGATCGGGATCAACGCCTGATCGTGATACATGCAAACGGCCGCATCATAGCTTTGGCGTGCACTGGCATGAAACATCGTGTCGGCAGGCAGGGGGCCGCGCAGGTCCATGCCTTCGGCAGCCAGCTTGGCGATGACCGGCGCGATCAACGCTGCATCCTCCTGGCCCATCTTGCCGCCTTCCCCTGCATGCGGGTTGAGCCCTGCCACCGCGATACGCGGAGACATGATGCCAAAGTCACGCATCAGCCCCGTGTGGGTTGTGCGCAGAACCTGCTCCAGCAACGCGGCAGTAAGCGTCGCAGGCACCTGCGCCAGCGGGATATGGATCGTGGCGGGCACGACGCGCAGCTGATCAGAGGCCAGCATCATCACCACATCCGCGCCGCCGTCCAAAGCCGCGAGATACTCGGTGTGACCGGGGTAGGCAAAGCCCGCACCGTCCTGCAGGGCCTTCTTGTGGATCGGTGCAGTGCAAAGCGCGCGGCATGCACCCGATCTGGTCAGGGCTACGCCGCGTTCAATCGCGGTGATCACACCGGCAGCGTTGACCGCATCAAGCCGGCCCGCCGTCGCAGGCGCCGCAAAGGGCACGGGCAACACCGGCATCGCGGTTCGGCTTACGTCAATTGCCTCATCGGTTGCTGCTATCACCTGACAGGCCGCGCCCGGTGGCAAATGCGCCGGATCGCCGAGCCAGACAAAAGGCACGTCATCGCGCAGGCTATCCCAGGCACGCACGGCAATCTCCGGCCCTATGCCTGCTGGTTCACCGCAACTTAGCGCAACAGGGCCGGTGGCCATGGCTCACTTCTCTTTGATGCGGGCGTCGGCGCGCAACTGCTTAAGGAACCCGTCGGAATAGCTTTCCAGACGCGCGTTCTGAAGCCCGATGGACAGCTGTGCGCGGTCGATCTCTTCATCCAGCTTGGGGGTGCGCGAACACAGCATGAGCAGCACCAGCGTCTGCCCATTGGCGCGGGTCAGGGTCGTAGATGTCTCGCCGGGGTCCATCTTGGCCAGCTCGAACGCGATGTCGCTTGGAATCTCCGCTGGTTTTTTTGACCCGCGATCCAGCACCGAAGGATCCTGCCCTTTGGCAATCCCGTATAGATCATCACATCTGTCGATCCGGTTCGAGATACGTTTGGCCTCTGCCAAAGCGGCCTCAGTGCGGCCCCCCGCGATATAATAGGCGGCGTATTCGATTGCGGAGTATTCCTGTGCGGGTACCGCAGTTTCTTCGATATCGCGCAATTGGAAGAGGGCGACCGCATTCGGCAACGGTACGGGATCGGTGACTTCACCCGGTGCAAGCGCCAGAATGAGCGGACGTAATTGCGGCGGCAATTGGCCTATCGGCAACCAGTCCAGACGTCCCCCGCGACCGCGCGATGGAGAGGCTGAATAACGGCGCGCCTCGGCAGAAAAAGCGGCGGTCGAGGTGATCTGACTGATGCGTTCGGCGCGTTCCTGAACGCTGGCTGCCTGCGGGGGCGGGGCGGCCATGATAATCTCTGACAATAGCACCCGCACACTGCCACCGGCGCTGGTTGACGCAATGGCGCGGTCTACCTCGGCTTCGCCGATGGTCACGCGCCCGCCAAAGCGGGCCTGAACCAGCTGGCGCCAGGCCAGACCAGCCGTCACGAAATCACGAAAGGCCTGCTCGGACACACCGCCTGCCTCAATGGCCTTGACGAACTCTTCGCGGGTCAGATTGGCCCTTGCGGCAAATTCCTCCATACCGGCAAGCACGTCTTCGGTGGCGGGCGTTATCCCGGATGCCTGCGCCGCGCCCAGTTTCAAACGATCGTCAATCAACTGTTCGCGCGCAAGCTTTTTGTGATCGCCCGGTGCACGCAACAAGCGCAGAAAGCGAACCCGCTCTTCCAGCTCAAACCGTGTGATTGCCTTGTCATTGACGCGGATAACAGGTTCAAAAAGGTTCTGCGCGCCTGCTGCATGGGGCTGTGCCAGCGCCAGAGGCATGGCCAGAGCGGCGGCGCAGGCCAGGCCGGAGATCCGGGAGAAGAAGCGAGAAGATCTGTGTGTCATACGCGTGCTCTTGTTCTTGTATGTGTGTGCGAGTGTCATCGTCAGTAAGTCTTGCATTTACGTCTGGGGCCAGCGGCGCCCCCGCCCAGCCCGCTCAATGATATGGACAACTCATAAGTTGTATCAGGCGTGAGCGTGGTTGAGCTTGCAAACCGGCGTTCTGCACCAATCCCCACGGACAGACATTCGTTTGCATAGATCAGCTTGCCTCTTGTGCGCGCGGTGCGGTCCGCGATCAGATCGTACTGCAAGCTGGTTTGGGCCGTCCAGTGCCGAGACACCGCATAGGTCGCATCCAGCGACCATTCCGCGACGGAAGCGGTGCGGCTTTCCACGGTATCCTTCTTGAGCTGCACATAGGTGCCACTGACGCTCCATTTGTTGCGTGAATAGCTGACCTGCGCTTCGGCTTTGCGTGGCTGGAAAGAGGCATCAAACAGACCGCGCGCGCGGATGGCACCACCCCAGGAGGTTTTCGCATAGACCGACAGCAAGGTGTCAGAGGTCAGACCCTGCAAACCCGAGGACGGGCTGAAAGCAGGATCGGCCGTTTCGCGAAACACCTGACCGAGCGTGACACCTGCCGACCAGCTTTCGCTGTGCAGCCTTTGCCACCTGACGCCCAGCACACCGACAAACCCGGTTTCGCGCCGGTCCTTTGCCGGAAAGCGTGAAAGCGACAGAAGATTGCCTTCATCCAGCTCCTGCGCGACGCTTTCATCATTGACCAGCTTCGAAGGTGATCCGCCTGCCCAACCGACCTGCGCGATGGGCTCCAGCAGATAGCTGGCCCCGGATTGACCACGCTTGATTAAGGGCCAGCTCAGGCGCAGCGACGCGGCGGGTGTTACCCGGTTCACCCGGCCAAGGGCGGTGCTGTCCTGCACCACGCGGTTGCTGTCGATACCAAGCCCGGTTTCCAGCCCAAGGCGCAGACCGCCCGAAAGCGTCCAATCCCGTTTCCAATTCACATCAACATTGACGCGCCCCATGTCGCGTCCGACCTTGTCGGTCAGTGACACCCGTTTGTGGCCGTGCAGTTCCAGCCGCGCTGACAGATCCCCCCCCACCCGCGGAAGCTTGTAGCGGCGTTCGTAGATGGCGTTACCGATCAGCGTCGGGATCGTGTCGTTGCTTTCATTCTCTCGCAGCGTTTCATAGTTGAACAGTTCCGCCTTGAAGAACATGTCACGCCGGATCTGCGTCAGCGTAACATTTGATCCATAGCGGTCCCTACCGGCATAGCGATAAAGGCTTCGGTAGGCGGCATCGGACGTGGTTTCGATGTCGAATGACAAGATCACATCCTTGCCCAGATCGAAGGCGCCGAACCCGGTGATGTAATGGCGCGGCGTATTCGGGATCAGCTGGTCCTGGGTGTAGGCCCCGTTGAACTGCACCAGCCCCCTGCGAAAGGCCTTGCGCGCGCGAAACTCAAGCGTGTTGGTTTTCGGCGTGACAAATGGCGTCAAGGTCAGATCGGCATGATCGCCGATCTTGATGAAAAAGGGCACCTTGATGCCAAAGCCCAGTTTCGTGTTGGAGACAAGTTTCGGCACCAGAAAGCCCGTCGCGCGATCGAGCGAGGGATCAGGAACACGCAGCTTGGGGAAATAAAAGACCGGGAGCCCCCAAAGACGCAGTTGCGCATGGCGGAAATAGATCATGCGCTCTTCGCGGTCGTGAATGGCCCGGTCGGATCTGATTTGCCAGATCGGCGGCCCGCCACCGCAGATCTGACACGACGTGGACAGGGTCTTGCGCAATACAGTGTAGCGCCCTTCGACCCGGTCCGTTTGTGCCGAGACAATCTGCAGCTCCTTGCGCAGCACGTATCGTGCGCCCTTCAGAATGCCATTCTCAAGCTTGCTGTCCAGATCGGCGCTGTCGGCAAGCAGAACATCGCCATTGGCCTGGCTGATCCGCACCGGTCCCGGAATGATCAGCTCATCGCGGTCCTGATCGTAAATCACCTTGTCGGTGAACATGCGGGTGCCTTCATAAAAGGCCTCTACATTGCCTTCCGCAACCAACCGGTTGTTTTCGGTGATCAACACGCTGTCGGCCACAAGCAAAGCCGCATCCGCCCCTTGCGCATGCGCGGCAGGTCCGGCCAACCACAGGCAGATCGCTGTCAGCGCACTGAAAACGCGCAATATGTAGGCACGGAATATCACCCGTCCTCCATATGCAGTAGCAATCCAAGTGCAAGAAGAATCGACGCAATCGGCGGCGTCCAGGCGGCAACGCCCATCGGCAATTGCCCGTTTTCGCCGAGGATCTGCGCGAAGTTGCGCACGTAATAAAGGCCAAACCCCAGCATGACCGCTGCCAGGACCGATACACCGGTCTTGCCAAATCGCGTGTGGCGCATTGTGAAACCGGCGCCCACCAGCACCATGGCAATCAGGAACAAGGGCCGCGCCACTTCCATCTGCAGCCAGACCTCATGCCGCCGGGGTGAAAACCCTGCGCTCTTCAATTGTGTGATGTAAGTTGGCAAATCCCATATCGGGACCACAGCCGGGCTGGAAAAGCTGTCGCGAATACGCTCTTCGGTCAGGCTTGTCGGGACGGTCATGATATCGCGGCGCCGCGAGGTTTCTTCGGGGTTCTGATCCCCCGACAGATCCCATTCCTTGGCATCCCGCAGTTGCCAGCCAAACTCCGTCAACCTGGCGCTTTCGGCGGTGATCCGCGTCAAAGGTTTGCTATCCGTGTCATATTTCAGAAAAGACACGTCAAAGAGTTCAGTCATGCGCTCGTTCGCCAGGCGCGCATGAATGACCGTTTGCCCATCGTCGTCACCCTGCCGCAGCCAAAGCCCTTCGCGGCCGATTGATACGGTGCTTTCGCTTTCGGTCTCATATTGCTGTTCCAGTTGCAGGAACCGCTTTGAAGTGGCCGCCACGATGGGGTTAAAAAATGCCACCGCCGCAACACCGATCAGCAGTGATACCGTCACCGGTGCTAGAAGCATCGACAACGCCGAGCGCCCTGCAGCGCGCGCGACCACCAGTTCGGAGGATCGCGCCAGTGACAGGAACAGCGAAACGGACGACAAGATCATCACCAGCGGCAAAATCTGGTAAATGCCCGCAGGTGCGTTAAACAACGTAAGCACGAAAACATCGCTGAAGGTGATGGCATCGCTGTTAAAGCGGCGCATCTGTTCAACGAGATCTATCAACGTCAAGAATGCCAGGAATATCAGTAGCGTGGTCAGGAACACCCTGACAAATCGCTTGGCGAAATAGACATGCAGGATCATGCTGCCGCCCCGCTGCGCCGGAGGCGCATTTTGGGCCGTGGCCGGGCGGCCAGATACAGCATCAGGCATGCGGCGCCCAGACCAAATGCCGATTGCAGGTAGACCAATGGCCAAAGGTCGGGGTTGGCGCGCACGGGATCAGTCACAAGGCTTTCGACCAGTTTGACAAAGACCAGCAGCAAGATTGCCCCGATGATCTGCCGCCCCACGCCGAAACGGCTGAAACTGCCCACCAGCAATGTGGAGAATCCGATCAGCGCCGCGACAAGACACAAGATCGGTTGGTTGAACCGCCCATGCGCTTCTTCCAGAATACGGCCCGGGGATTTTCCGGTCGCGACCGAGACTTCCTCTGTGGAATGGAACAGCGCAACCGTCGACCATTGATCAAGCGGTTTGAAAAGTCGATCCGGCCCGCCCAGCATTTCGGAGATCTCATAGGAGAAATCCTTGAAATAGGTGCGCGTCAAAGTGCGTTTCTCGGTTTTCAGGGTCTGCGCCACACCATTGACCATGACCAGCTTGGGACCGGTCACCTCATTGACCAGAAACCCATCGATGGAGGTGTAGGTTGTCGTGCGACCCTCGTTGCGCCCGTCGCTTAGAAACACATCCTTGAGCACACCCTCAGGCGTGATCTCGCGAATATAGAAGGTCACGCCTTCCGAGGGGTTCATGAATTCGCCCTCACGCAACAGCTGGGCGGACAGGGATCCGGAAATCACATTCTCGCGATACCGCAGCTCTTCCAGCGACGTCGGCACCAGATACTGGGTCAGCGCCATCATGAAGGCGCCGACCAGCAGGCCGAAAACCACCACAGGTCGGGCCAGCCGCCACGGGCTGTAACCTGTGGCCTGCATCACGACCAGTTCGCTTTCGCTGCTCAGACGGTTGGTCACGTATACCGAAGCCGCAAAGGCCGACATCGGCAGCACCATGCGCACCACATTCGGCAGGCTCAATGCGGTGAATTCGACAAAAACGGACGCAGGCTGCCCGTCTGCAATTAACCTGTCAAACAGGACCACAGCCCGATTGATCCAGTAAACTGAAACCAGCACCAGCGAGAAAAAGCCGAACAGCACAAAGAGTTGCGACAGCATATATCTGTCGAATCTTGCCAAACTCGCCCCCTAGACTGCCTTTTTTCTTGGTTTAGCGCATTTGAAGCCGCGCGAAAACTGCTATCTGGTCAAGAAAGCAAACCCCCGCTACCACTGTGCCGAACCTATCTCAGGAGATTGACCGCAATGACCACTCTTTCGCCCATGCTGACCCCCCAGTTTGTCGATGTTGATCTTGATGCTCTGGCGGCGCAGACGGGCCGCGTGGCCATTATTGTCGGGCAGGATGGCAAGATGGGCCCTGCCGCGCGGCGCGTGAACCGCCTGAGCAAAGGGGCCTTGGCGCGACTCATCGACAGCGGCAAGCTGGAAAAGGCCAAGCCGGGGGAAATTACGTCATTGGCCTATCCGGCAGGGATGGCCGCCGACGCCGTGGATATCATTTGCCTCGATAAGCGTCCCACAGTGCAGCAGGCGCGTAAAGCCGGGGCCGGGTTCGGCAAGGCTATGGGGAAGGGTGCGGGGCTGCTCGTTGGCGCTGGTCAGAAACATCTCGAACAGATCATTCTTGGCGCAGTTATGCGCAGCTACAGTTTCGATGCGCATAAAACCGGCGACAGCACGGATGGCGCGCGCAGCTTGACGGTGATGTGCAGCGCGCCCGGTGACGTGGAGACGGCAGTTGCGCCATTGATTGCCGTTGCCGAAGGCGCCTTCATGACGCGTGATCTGGTGAATGAGCCAGCCAATGTGCTGACCACGACAGATTTCGCCAAGCGGCTGGATGACATGAAGTCGCTTGGCTTGAAAGTTGAAGTTCTGGATGAAGAAAAGCTTGCAAGCCTTGGTATGAGAACACTTTTGAGTGTCGGCCAGGGCTCTGCCAGCCCGTCGAAAGTTGTCGTTATGTCCTGGGAAGGCGGCAAGACGGGCGATGCACCTCTGGCGCTTGTCGGCAAGGGTGTCGTTTTCGACACTGGCGGGATCTCGCTGAAACCGGCGGCGGGCATGGAAGACATGACCATGGATATGGGCGGCGCAGGCGTGGTCTCGGGCGTGATGCGCGCGTTGGCGCTGCGCAAGGCCAAGGCCAATGTGGTTGGTCTTGTCGGGTTGGTCGAAAACATGCCGTCCAGCACCGCCACCCGCCCAGGCGATGTGGTCACATCGATGAAGGGTGACACGGTCGAGATCATCAACACAGATGCCGAGGGGCGTTTGGTGCTCTGTGACGTCATGTGGTACGCGCAGGAACGCTTCAACCCCGTCGGGATGATTGATCTTGCGACGCTGACAGGTGCGATCATTATCGGTCTTGGGCACGAGAATGCCGGGGTCTTTTCCAATGACGATGCGCTCTGCAATGCTTTTCTCAAGGCCGCTGCGGCAGAGGGCGAGGGCGCCTGGCGCATGCCCTTGGGCAAAGCCTATGACGATCAGCTGAAATCCCGCATCGCCGATATGAAAAACGTCGGCGGTCGCCCCGCAGGATCGATCACCGCAGCGCAGTTCCTGCAACGGTTTGTCAAAGACGGCACACCGTGGATTCACCTTGATATCGCCGGTGTTGCTTCGGTCAAATCAGAGACGGATTTGGCGCCCGCCGGGGCCACAGGCTGGGGCGTGATGGCCCTGAACCGCCTGGTGCAGGACATGCTGGAAAATTGACCCCATGGGTGCGGCCTATTTCTATCACCTGACGCGCAAACCGCTTGAGGCAACCTTGCCGCTGCTTCTGGGCAAGGCACTCGGGGCAGGGTGGCGCTGTCAGGTGATCGGCGGCGGTGAGGCGCAGCGCCGCGCCCTTGATACCTCGCTCTGGCTTGGGGATGAGGCCGAGTTTCTGCCCCATGGCATCGAAGGCGGCCCCAATGACGCAGAACAACCCATCTTGCTCTGCGCGGAAGTTCACTCAGGTCACGACGCGCAATGCCTGATGCTGATTGACGGCGCGCTGGTCGATCCTGAGGTAGTCAAAGCCAAGGATCGCATCTGTATCCTTTTTGACGGCAATGACGAGGCCGCTGTCGCCGCCGCCCGCACCCAATGGCGTAGCCTGACAGACGCAGGCTGCGCCGCGCAATACTGGTCCGAAGAGACAGGCTCATGGATCAAAAAAGCTGAAAAAGCAGCTGATTGACCGATCAGCTTAATCCGTCGGCGCAGGCCAGGTGCGCTCCTGCTTCATCTTGCCAATAAACTCATTGCAACGTCACACCTCGCGCTAGCGCAGCAAGACAAGCTGCCCGCCCGCAATCTCGATCTTTGAAAACGTCTGCAGATAGCTCATGCCCATCAGGCTTTCGCGCATTTCGCCTTCGTTGACCATGACCCGGAAATTCTCAATTTCCGCTCCCGGCAGGCCAAAGCTTCGCACCCGCGTGCGCGCGATATTGACCGTGCCATTGGCGGTCTGCGCCTGATTGAGATAGGCAAGCGTATCCACATCAATACCCGCCTTGCGCGCGGCACTTTTGGTCAGCACAACACCGGTTGCACCAGTATCCACCACAAACCTGGTTGGCGTGCCATTGATGTTGGCCACCGCGTAGTAATGCCCGTCTCTGGCGCGCGGCAACTCGATACGCGCACCATCCAGCATCACTGATTGCTGTGGCAAAACCGTGCTGCGGATATCTTCCCACATCCCATAGGCGGCGATCACCCCCACGAAGATCAGCGCCCAGACGGTCATTTGCTGCAGAATACGGTTCATCCCGGCGCGGGCAGATGCAACGAATGCTACGAGCAAAGCCGCCGCAAGCAGACCAAGATAGAAAAGATTGGCAATATCATCGCCGGTCATATCGGGCATGAAAATCCTCCGTTTGGAGTTTACTTAGTCATGCTGGTGCCAAATCCAAAATCCGCCAGCCCATTCAGCATGAATTGCACCGCCAGCGCTGCCAGCAGCATGCCGAGCAATCGCGTGACGACGTTGATGCCGGTCTTGCCCAGCAGGCGTTCCAGCGGTGTGGCCATCTGAAAAAACAAAAAGGTCGTCACCATCACCGCCAGCATCACGCCGATAGCGACGCCATAGCCGCCAATCCCCGGCGCGCTGCCCGCAAGCAAAATGACGGTCGCGATAGAGCCGGGGCCTGCGATCAGCGGTATGCCCAGCGGAAAAACCGATGGGTCATGGGTGTCGTCAAACTCGTCCTGAGCCTCTTCACCTTCTGTTTCTGCAGTGTCCTTGCGGCGTTTGCTGCGTCTTTCAAAAAGCATGTCTAATGCGGTCAGCAACAGCAGGATGCCGCCTGCGATCTTGAAAGCGGCCATGGATATGCCGATGAAGCCCAGCAAAGCTTCTCCTGCGATGGCGAACACCGTCAGAATGCCGGTCGCCACTAGCGTTGAGCGAATGGCAATCACCTGACGTTGCCGCGCGCTCATCCCCTGGGTCAGGGCGACGAACAGGGGCACAAGGCCGATCGGGTCGATAATTACGAACAGCGTCACATAGGAAGTAACCAGAAAAGCCGAATCGATCATCGCGCCTCTGCCTGCTCAAGCTGCTCCAATGCCTTTATCCACAGCGCCTCTGCCCGCTCCAACCCGCCCATGACTTCCGCATATTTGCGGTTCCAGGTTTCAAGCTCGCCCTTGCGGGCGTCTTCATAAAGCACCGGATCGGCCAGCTTTTTCGCCAGCTTGTCGCGCATCTCGTTCAGCTTTTCGACGCGCAGCTCACATTTGCGTACCTCACTGCGTAGCCCCTGCATCTCGTCGCGGCTGGGGCGTTTCGCCTTGGGCAAAGACCAGCAAAGCGGACAAGCCCAAGGCGAAACGCCCCAGCCGCGACGAGATGCAGGGGCTACGCAGTGAGGTACGCAAATGCGAGTTGCGCGTCGAAAAGCTGAACGAGATGCGCGACAAGCTGGCGACAAAGCTGGCCGAT
>JBCCUH010000021.1:0-13309 GCA_039197405.1 Pseudomonadota bacterium | reverse complement strand
GGGATATCCATATGGGCAACGGCCACGCGCCGGAGCACGCGACGTTCTGGAGCCGGGACGACGATCTGGTCCTGTCGGGCGATCAGATCCTGCCCTCCATCAGCCCGAATATCGGTGTCTACGCGACCGAGCCGATGGCCGATCCCATCGCCGAATGGCTTGAAGCGTGCGAGCGCCTGGCGCCGCTGGCTCGGGCGGAGCACCTTGTGCTGGGCGGTCACAAGCTGCCCTTTACCGGCCTGCCGACACGCATGCGCCAGTTGATCGACAATCACCACGGCGCTCTGGACCGCCTGCACGCCCATCTCGAAACCCCTTCAACGGCAGGCGAGTGTTTTGCGCCGCTCTTCAAACGCAGCATCGGTCCGGGCGAATACGGGTTAGCACTGGTTGAATCCATCGCTCATGTGCAGCACCTTTATCTGACAGGCCGCGCAACGCGGGTGAAACGACAGGATGGCGCCTGGGTCTACACCCGCGCCTGAGGAGAGCCAGCCATGGACGAACAGATCAAAACCTCTGCCGAAGCGGAAGAGGCCGACGCCCTGCCGCGCCGCTACGAACAGCACACCGATGATCGCAAATGCCGCGACGAACGCGTCAGCGTACCCGAGGGCAAGCCGGTGCAGACCAAAAGCCCGGCGGCCTGGGCCTATGAGCGGCTGATCCTCTACATCCAGAACTTCGAAGAACAGCTCGACAGCGATCAGGAAGTCGCGATGGGTTTCACCGGCGGTGACGCAGGCGTGCTGCGCATCGAAGGCATGGGCTTTTTTGATCCCGATATCATCACCTTCTACGGCTCTGATCCGATGGGCGGCAAGACCCAGCTTGTCCAGCACGTCAGCCAGCTAAATGTGATGCTGCGCGCCCTGCCGAAAGAGGTGAAGGCCGCGCCGCCCAACCGCATCGGCTTCAAGCTGGCGCGCAATTTGGAAACATCGTAGAAGGGCAAAACACCTGCGCGCCCAAGACACGGGTGACAGCTTTGCCGGAATCAGCTAGTGAACCGGGCAAATCATATCGGAACTGGAGAGCGACATGGCAGAACACAAGCACGGCGAAATGGATATTTCCGTTCAGGAAAAGACATTTGATGGCTTCATGAAATGGGTCACCTGGGTTGCTGTCGGCTCGATCGTGCTGCTTTTGTTTGTTGCGCTGGTGAACGGCTAAGCCGCGCATCCGTATTTTGAGGACCGAATTTTTGAAACGCAGGACATTTTTGCTTGGCGCAGGTGCGCCGTTGGTTCTGGCCGCATGTGGCGGTGCGCGCGAGTGGGCCTCCGACGAGATGGTCGCGCGGATGGCGTTTCGCGATCCGGGCCCGTCCTATCTGACCTTGATGACGATGATCAACAATCGCACAGGGCAGGGCGGACATACCTCCTTGATGGCCAACGCCTCGCAGCGGGTGATCTGGGATCCGGCGGGCACCTTCAAGCATTCCGCAATCCCTGAACGTAATGACGTGATCTACGGCGTGAACCCGCAGGTGTTTCAGGTCTATCGCGGCGCACATGCGCGCGAGACCCATCACGTCGTGCTGCAGAAAAAGATCGTCTCACCCGAGGTGGCCGAAAGGGCTTTCGCGCTGATGCGCGAAAACGGACCGGCGGCTTCGGCCACATGCGCCATGACCACATCCGCGATCCTGCAACAACTTGACGGGTTCGAGCGGATTTCCAGCCATTGGTATCCGCACAAGCTGATGGCGAATTTCGCCGAGGTGCCGGGCGTCATCACCGACAAGTATTATGAAAATGACGCAGGCGACAAGAAAGCCGCCTTCGGCGCCGCCGCTCAGGTCCAGATCACGACCAACTAAGTGACCCTGCGTGCGGCAGCACGCAGGCGTCGCCCCGGCGTGCGCGTGGTTACAGCCTCTTCAACAGCGCAGGCGTCGGCCAGGCATCGGCGGGCATCCCCAGTTTTTGCTGCACATCCTGTACAGCAGCGCGCGTTCCCGCACCAAGAATGCCGTCAATCTTACCAACATTGTACCCGCGCGCAGCCAGTTTCTTTTGCAGCTGTTTCATCTGGCTTGCGTTCAGCCCCGGCTCGGGCTTGCCCGCATTATAGACCTGCGCACCCTCCAACCGCGTGGCGAAATAGGCTGCGGTCAGAACATAGGTAAAGCTCTGGTTCCACTCGAAATACACGCGGAAATTCGGATAGGCGATAAACGCAGGCCCCTTGCGCCCCTGCGGCACAAGGATCGAGGCAGGCAGCCCGCCCGTCAGCGCCCCGGCACGGGCGCGCACGCCCATGGCCTGCCACTCTTCGGCCGTGCCCTGATGGTTCAGCCCTGTCTTGGCCCAGTCGAAATCCGCAGGCAGAGTGACTTCCTGCAACCACGGCTCGCCTGCGCGCCAGCCCAGATGCGACAGCATTTTGCCCCCCGACAGCAGCGCATCGGGCGCAGAGCGTTTCAGATCAACCCGCCCGTCGCCGTCGCCATCAACGCCATTTTCCAGAATGTCGGCAGGCAACATCTGCACCATGCCAATCTCGCCAGCCCAAGCCCCGGTCGTGCGCGCCGGGTCAAAGTCGCCCTGTTCGAACAGCGTCAGGGCCGCGAAAATCTGCGGGCGGAACAGCTCTGGCCTGCGGCAATCATGGCTTAGCGTGACCAGCGCATTTGCTGTGTTGAAATCCCCCTGAAACGCGCCGTAATCCGTCTCGAACGCCCAGAATGCCAGCAGAACGCCCCGGCTCAGCCCATATTGCTTCTCGATCCGGTCAAACACGGCGTCATGAGTCTTGCCCATCTGCCGCCCCTTGTTCAACCGGTTCTGGCTGATCAACCGGCGCGAGAAATCCACGAAGGGCAGTTGAAACACCCCCTGTGCGCGATCTGCCTTCAGCACCGCCGCATCCTGCCGCACTGAAGCAAAGAAACGATCAACCGAGGCTTTGGCATGCCCGCGCGACTGCGCTTCGCGCTTGAGGTCGGCGACGAAACCGGAAAAAGAACCACCGCAGTTTTGCGCTGCAAGCGCGGTGGCGGACAGGGCAAAGGCGGCAGACAATATCAAAGAGCGCATCAAATTCCTCGGGGATAAAATCAGGGATGCGCGAAGCCTAAAATCCGGCAGCCCACAAGACAAACACCAATGCTGCGAAAAGCGCCCATGTGACCCAGAGGGCACGTATCGCCGCTTCAATATCCTGCGCGCTCAGCCTTCGTCTGCCATCCGGGTTCACGAAAGGAAACTCGCGCAAATGTCCGTCATAGCTGCGCGGCCCCGACAGGGCGACACCCAGCGCCCGCGACATGGCCGCTTCAGGCCAGCCGGCATTGGGTGAACGGTGCAGCCCTGCATCCTGCGTAATCTCGCGCCATTTGGGCCAGAGCCAATAGGCCGCCGTGATCAGCAGCGCCGTCAGCCGCGCCGGGATCAGGTTGATCAGGTCATCGAACCGCGCCGAAGCCCAACCGAAATCCTGGTGCCTGGGGGTTTTATAACCGATCATGCTGTCGGCGGTATTGACGATCTTATAGATCAGCAGGCCCGGAAGCCCGGCCACCAGAAACCAGAAGGCCGGGGCAATCACCCCGTCGCTGAGGTTTTCCGCCGCGCTTTCGATGGCCGAGCGGGCCACCGCGCTTTCGTCCATATCCGCCGTATCGCGCCCGACGATCATCGCCACGCTTTGCCGTCCATCTTCCAGCGAGGCACGCAACGAAGTGGCCACCGCCTTGACATGATTAACCAGCGATTTCTGCGCCAGCAGGATCGCCGCCACGACAGCCTCGGCCAGCACACCCAGCTGCGCCAGCGCTGCGCCCAAAAGACCCGCGCCGCAAAGCAGCAGCGCCAGAACCGCAACGCCCTTTGCCTTGCGCGCAGCGCCGGTGTTGAACCGCGCATCGCACCAGCCGATAAGACGCCCCATCAGCACCGCAGGGTGCGCGGCGCGCGACCAGAGCCACTTCGGCTCGCCCAGCACCGCATCCAGCGCCAACGCGACCAGCAGCGGACCCGCGCTCATGCCAGCGCGTCTTTCAGCCGGTCCCAGCCATCGGCGGGTGGCAGCCCCAGCCGCAGCCACCGCTCCGAATAGGGGAAAATGCGGCTCCAGATGTGGGCGCGCGCCAGCTTGTCCTGCATCTGCTGCGCGCTGGCCGTGTCATAGAGACGAAACAGCGGCGTGCCACCTGCAATATCTGCACCATGCGCCAGCATCACCCTATCAAGCCGCGCGGCATCGCGGGTCAGGCGTTCGCGTGTTGCACTGGCCCATGCGTGATCTTCCAGTGCAGTGGCTCCGATACGCAAGGCCGGGCCGCTGACCGCCCAAGGGCCGATGAAATCCCGCAGCTTTGCAATCAGCGTAGGATCGCCGATGGCAAAGCCCAGCCGCAAACCCGCCAGCCCCCAGAACTTGCCAAAGCTTTTCAGCACAATCGTTCCGGGGCGACCTGCCAGATCAATCAGGCTGCGCGCTGGCGCGATATCGCAAAAGCTCTCGTCGATGATCGTCGCGGTGCGCAGATCGCTTGCGTCCCAAAAGCGCCCGTCGGGATTGTTGGGATGCACAATCACGCGCAGGTCCGCACTGTCATCCACCGACCAGCCGTGGGCGCGAAACGCGGCGGCGTGTTCATTATAGGTGGGCGCGGGTATATCCACGCTGCTTTGCGAAAACAGCGCTGGGATGCGCGCGATCAACGCCGATGCACCGGGCGCGGCCAGAACCCCTGCATCCGCCGGCACACGCCAGAAAGACCGCGCCGCAGCCTCCAGCCTGCGAAACGCGCCGGCATCCGGCAGCGCCGTCCAGTCCTCTGCTTGAAACGTACCTACCGGGTAAGGCGCCGGGTTTATCCCGGTCGACAGATCAATCCAGTCAGACCGCGACCCGCCATAGCGGCGCGCGGCTGCATCCAGCCCGCCGCCGTGATCGCGCAAGGCACTGCTCATTCGGCGTCCGGAAGCGGTGGGTGACGGGTGATGAACTTGCCCTTGATCGCAGGCGGCCATTCGCGGAACGGCACCTGACCGGTGTCAGAGGCCGCATGTTTGCGCGCGTAGTCCACGATGCCAGCCGCCGCGTCTTCCGTCGGCTCGAACCGGCCCAGCGTATAGGCCAGCTTGCCCGCGCCCTGCACCGCGATATTGCAACTGTGCGAACAGCCCATCAGGCATGAGACGCGCCGCACTTTGACACCTGTGCCCTGCGCCGCCGATTCGACCGCATCGGCCAGCAGCGCGCCATCGGCCACGTCGTGCGTCTCTTCGCTCCAGTCGTCGCGTTTGCATGTATCGCAAACCGTGATCCATGTCGTCATTGCAAACCTGCCTGAAATCTTAACAAAGGTTAACGGGTTGAAGCGGATTCTTGCGCAAATCACAAGGTAAACAGGGGGAAAACGATCAGGTTTTTGTCACAACCGGTTTTGTTAACCCTTTGTTAACACTTGCGCGCGACACCCTAAAATACACCTTAAATTAGACTCGGTCGGAATACCCCAATGGACGTGTTGATTGTCGAAAGCCAGCCGGATCTCGGCAAGTTGTGGAAATCCTGCCTGCAACGGCAGGGGATGACTGTTCAACTTGTGCCCGATCAGGAAAACGCATTTGAAGCGCTGCGTCAGGCGGAGTTTGACATCATCATCCTTGATCTGGTGCTGGCCGATGGGCAGGCGCTCTCGATTGCCGATTATGCCAGTTATCGCCGCCCCACTGCGCGGGTGATTTTCGTGACCAACACCAGCTTCTTTTCGGACGGGTCAATTTTCCAGCTCAGCGGCAACGCCTGCGCCTTTGTGCAAAGCGAAACGCCGCCAGAGGATCTGGCAGCGATGGTCGAACACTACGCGCGCGCGTCATGACGGGCTTCGTGAGTTCCGCTTAAGGATACCCCCCCGCCTACGCAGCCCGGCTGACCAGCCGGTCGCGGCCATGCGGTTCCATCCAGTCGATCACCGGATTAGTCGGGATGATCCGATGCGGATTTATTGTCTCGTGGCTGTAGTGATAATGCCGGACAATATGCGCCATATTCACTGTCTCCGCGACACCGCCCAACTGATAAAGCTCACGCGTGTAGGCCCAGAGGTTCGGATAATCGATGATCCGTTTGCGATTGCACTTGAAGTGCAAATGATAGACCGGATCAAAGCGCACCAGCGTTGTGAACAGCCGCCAGTCGGCCTCGGTCAGCGCATCACCCATCAGATAGCGGTTGCCGCTCAGCCGGCCCTCTAGCCACTCCAGCGTGTCGAAAAGCTGGCCAACAGCCTCGTCATAGGCCTCTTGCGTGGTGGCAAAGCCCGATTTGTAAACGCCGTTGTTCACCGTGTCATAGATGCGCGCGTTCACCTCTTCGATCGCCTCGCGCATCTCTTCGGGCCAATAGTCATCGGTGTTACCGGTCAGGCCGTTGAATGCGTCGTTGAACATGCGAATGATCTCAGAGCTTTCGTTGGACACGATGGTTTCGCGCTGCTTGTCCCAAAGGATCGGCACCGTCACCCGGCCCGAGATCTTCGGATCGGCCTTGGTATAAATGTCTCTGGCAAAGGGCAGCCCGTAAAGCGTATCACCCGTCGCCCCGTCGCTGTCGGTCTCGAAGGTCCAGCCGTCCGACAGCATGTCGGGGTGCACGGCTGATATGCTGATATGCTCTTCCAGCCCTTTGAGCTTGCGGAAGATCAAGGTGCGATGCGCCCAGGGGCAGGCGTAGGAGACATAAAGATGATAGCGTCCCGATTGCGCCGCAAACCCGCCTTCGCCAGACGGGCCGGGGGTGCCATCTGCGGTGATCCAGTTGCGGAACTTCGCCGTGGATCTGACGAATTTGCCGCCGCTTGATTTGGTATCATACCACTGGTCTTTCCATTCACCGTCAACAAGCAAACCCATTTTGCACCCTTTCCAATTCATGTATGCCCGTCAGATAGCCTGCCCGGCCTGTCGGACAAAGAGATTGCGCCGCGCAATGGCTCTGCACAAATGCACACTGGGGCTGACCGGGAGGGCCGAATGACAGATCGCAATGTTCCGCAACGCTCCGAGCGGGTCGTGCTGCGCCGGTTGAACGCCGGTGATCTTGATGCGTTTCAGGCCTACCGCAACGACCCTGAGGTGGCGCGCCATCAAGGGTGGCAGGCGATGGATGACACCCGCGCTCAAGGGTTCCTGCGCCACATGGAAACAGCGGAAATTCTGTTGCCGGGTGAGTGGAGCCAGCTTGCCCTTGCAGACCGGAACACCGGCGCGCTGATCGGCGATGTCGGCGTGTATCTTGCCGAAGACGAAACCCGCGCCGAGCTTGGCATCACGCTGTCGCAAGCCGCGCAAGGAAAGGGGCTGGCGCTGGAGGCGCTCACCATTGTGTGTCGCTGGCTGTGGTCCGAGGCGCCGATCGCGCGGATTGAAGCTATCACCAGCGCTGAAAACACGCGGGCGCTGACCTTGCTGAACCGCTCGCCCTTCAGCTTCACCCATACCACCCATGAGACAGAGGACGGAACACAGCTCACGGAACATTGGTTCGAGCTGCGTCGTTCCTGATCGCTCACAGGGCGGGAATCGGTTTGATCCTGTAGGCGGACCGCCCTATAGCAGGGATAACGACGCCCGAATGGGCCGGACAGATGCGGCGCGGCGGCTGACCCAAACAGGGGGCCAAAGCGCTGGTGGTTGCAGACATGCACGTTGGCGCATGTCCCGGTTCTTCGTGCACCCGCGCAACAACGAAGGACAAGACCCATGCGATTTTTGCTGACCCTTTCCATGATGCTTCTGTCGGGCCTTCCGGCTCAGGCGCATGTCGGCCATCTTGCAGAAGTCGCAGGTCACGGGCACTGGCTGGGCGCGGCCGCAATCGGTGCCGCGATTGCGCTGGGGGTCTGGGCCGGGCGCAAGGACAAGGACGCAGATCAGCCCACAGGTGAGGAGGCTGCCGATGAAGAGCTGGAAGAGGCCGCCGCATGAACAAGATCGGTGTGATGATCTGCGGGCACGGCTCGCGCAGCCAATCGGCGGTCGATGAGTTTTCCACGCTGGCGCAGAAACTGCCGCCCTATCTGCCTGCGGACTGGGAGATGGAATATGGCTATCTTGAGTTTGCCAATCCGGTGATCCGCGACGGCCTGGACAAGCTGCGCGGGGCCGGTTGCGACAAGATCCTGGCGGTGCCGGGCATGCTCTTTGCCGCGATGCACTCCAAGAATGACATCCCGACGGTCCTGAATACCTATGCTGAAAAGCATGGCATCGACGTCTCTTACGGGCGCGAGCTGGGCGTCGACCCCAAGATGGTCGCCGCTGCTGGCAGCCGCATTCAGGACGCGGTGGAGGCCGCCAATGCAGAACATGGCGATGTGCCGCTGCATGAGACCTGCCTTGTGGTCATCGGACGCGGCGCCTCTGATCCCGATGCCAACGGCAATGTGGCCAAGATCGCGCGGCTCTTGCAGGAAGGCATGGGCTTTGGCTGGTGCGAGGTGGGCTATTCCGGCGTCACCTTCCCGCTGGTCGAACCCTGTCTGCAGCATGTGGTCAAACTGGGCTACAAACGCGTCGTCGTGTTTCCCTATTTCCTGTTCTCCGGCATCCTGATCGACCGCATCTACGGCTTCACCGATCAGGTCGCAGCGGAGCATCCTGAGATCACTTTTGCCAAAGCGGGCTATCTGGGCGATCACCCGCAGGTTCTGCAAACCTTCGCGGACCGGGTGCTGGAGCAAAGCAGTGATACGCCGCCGCCCAATTGCGGGGTCTGCGGGTATCGCGAGCAGGTTCTGGCGCTGGACGAAGGCCAGCATTTTCACATCAAACCCGAAGATCGCCAGCATCCGGCCTTTGGCGCCGTGCCGCCGCCTACATGCGTGATGTGCAAATACCGCACAGAGGTTCTGGGCTTTGAAGCGGAAGTCGGCGCGGTGCAGGAAAGCCATCACCACCATGTGGAAGGGCAGGGCGCATCGGCGCCGGGCTCGAATGTGTCCGATTGCACGCTTTGCGACAGTTTCTGCACCGGCATGTGCCGGCTGGAAATGACGGATCATCACCATCACCACCACCATCATGGGCATGATCACGGGCATGATCACCACCATCACCACGCGGAATACCCCCATGCCAAACACCCGCATGGGCCGGAAAGCGCACGGAAAAACGCGTGAGACCCTACGAGAAAGACCCATCGGCGATCTATGCGCAAAGCTTCGCGACCGTGCGCCATGAGGCGCGGCTTGAGCGGTTCGATGCGGGCATGCAGGCACTGGTCGTGCGGCTGATCCACGCCTGCGGCATGGTGGAAATCGCCGATCGCCTGGCCTATTCGCAAGGCGCCTATCTGGCTGGCGCGCGGGCGCTTAAGTCAGGCGCGCCGGTGCTATGCGATTGCGAGATGGTGGGCGCCGGGATCATCCGGCGTTACCTGCCAGCAGGCAATGAGGTGATTGTCACGCTTAATGATCCGTGTGTGCCCGAGCATGCAAAGGCCATTGGCAATACGCGCTCGGCCGCGGCGGTGGAGCTGTGGGAGCCGCATCTTGAAGGGGCGGTTGTGGCCGTGGGCAATGCACCCACAGCGCTGTTTCATTTGCTGGAAATGCTCGACGTCGGCGCGCCCAGACCAGCTGTCATCCTGGGGTTTCCCGTGGGCTTTGTCGGCGCGGCGGAAAGCAAGGCGGAACTGGCGGACCGGCCAAGAGGCTGCGATTTCGTAGCGCTGCGCGGGCGCAGGGGCGGCTCTGCGATTGCCTCTGCTGCGGTGAATGCGCTTGCCGCCGGGTTGCCGGAGGAGCGGGCGTGACATTTTTTCGGGAAAAAATGTGCCAAGATTTTTTGGAAAAATCTTGTGCCTCCGGCGGGAGTTTAGGGGCAAGATGAAGACGAGCGAAACACCCTGGCTGCATATTGTCGGCATTGGTGAAGATGGGCTGGACGGGCTTGTGCCTGCCACCCGCGCGGTGGTGGAAGCTGCCGAGATCATTGTCGGCGGGGATCGGCATCACAGTCTGAGCAAGGCGGTCAGTGCAGAGCGTGTGTCCTGGCCGTCGCCCTTTGATGCGCTTATTGGCATGCTCGAAGGGTATCGCGGCAGGCGCGTTGTAGTTCTGGCCACGGGCGATCCTTTGTGGTTCTCTGTTGGTGCGCGTATCGGGCGGACAATTGATCCGTCCGAGATCGTCTATCATCCGCAGCTTTCGGCTTTTCAATTGGCAGCCGCGCGTATGGGCTGGTCGATGCCGGATGTGGAAACGCTGACCGTGCATGGCCGTCCGGTCGAGCAAATGATCGCCTTCATTCAGCCCGATATCCGGTTGCTCATCCTGACAACCGGGGCCGATACACCGGGCAGGATCGCGCGGTTTCTGACCGAGCGTGGTTTCGGGCAAAGCCGGATTTCGGTGCTGGCGGCCATGGGCGGCGATAACGAAGCGCGGTTCGATGGTATTGCCGAAAGCTGGGATCATGAGGTGCCTGCTTTCAACACGATGGCCGTCGAATGTATCGCGGCCCCGGATGCTGCGCTTTTGCCGCGTGTGCCGGGGCTTGCGGATGATCTTTTTCAGCATGACGGTACGATGACCAAGCAGGAGGTGCGTGCCGCGACACTGGCCAAACTGATGCCGATGCGCGGGGCGCTTTTGTGGGACATTGGCACGGGCTGCGGCTCGGTCGCTGTCGAATGGATGCGTGCGGCCCGTTATGCGCGCGCCATCGGGATCGAGCCGCGCGCGGACCGGCGGGCCATGGCGGCGGCCAATGCGCTGGCGCTGGGCACGCCGCGTCTGGAGCTTGTCGATGGGACGGTTCCTTCCGCGTTGCTGGGGCTGGAAGCGCCGGATGCGGTGTTCATCGGCGGCGGCCTTTCGCGGGACGTCATTGACGCGGCCTGGGCGGCCTTGCGTCCGCTGGGTCGTCTGGTTGCCAATGCGGTGACGCTGGAAAGCGAAGCGGAGCTGATGGGGCTGCATGCGGAGTTTGGCGGCCAGCTTGTGAAGCTGCAGGTGAACCGGGCAGAGCCCGTTGGCCCGCGCACCGGGTGGCGCCCGCTCATGCCGGTCACGCAATGGAGCCTGGTCAAGCGATGAGCGGTACCCTTTATGGTGTCGGGCTGGGTCCCGGCGATCCGGAGTTGATGACGCTGAAAGCGCACCGGCTGATTTCGAACGCTGCCGTTATTGCCTATCCGGCGCTTGCCGGTGCCAGTAGTTTTGCCCGTTCCATTGCAGCAGATGTGATCGCGCCGGGCGCTCTGGAGATCGTCATGGATGTGCCTATGAGTGTCGAACGCGCGCCTGCGCAGGCGGCCTATGACAAGGGTGCTGCAAAGATTGCCAACGCGCTGGAGGCGGGCAAGGACGTTGTATGCCTTTGCGAGGGTGATCCGCTTTTCTACGGATCATTCATGTATCTTTTTGCGCGGCTGTCGGAGCGGTTCCCATGCGAGGTTGTGCCCGGTGTGACCTCAATCACCACTTGTGCCGCGCGCGCGGGCATGCCCCTGGCGGCCCGTAATGAGCGGCTGACCGTCCTGCCCGGACCTTTGCCGGAAGCCGAGCTGCGCCTGCGCATCGAAGGTGCGGAAAGTGTCGCAATCATGAAAGTTGGCCGCCATTTGCCCAAGATCAGGGCGGTTATTGCGGATCTGGGGTTCATGGATCGCGCGGTCTATATCGAGCGCGCCAGCCTGCCTGACGAAGTGGTCTGCCCGCTCAGCGACGCGCCGGAGAAGGCACCGTATTTCTCAATGATCCTGCTCACGAAAGGAGCCGATCCATGGTTGTAACGTCCGGGGCTGTTCCTCCTGTTGTGCTGGCGCTTTCGCGCTCTGGTGAAGATACGGCGCACCGCGTGGCCGAAGCGCTCGGTGCGCAGGTGCATGGGCGCCAGGATCGTGTGTCGCAGGCCGATGCGTTTTTTCCGAACGCTTTGGAGCACGCGCGCGATCTTTTTGCCGCTGGCACACCGATCGTGGGCGTCTGTGCCAGCGGCATTCTCATTCGCGGGGTGGCGCCGTTGCTCAGCGACAAGCGCAGCGAACCACCGGTGATTTCCGTCAGCGATGATGGCGCGGTGGTGGTGCCGCTTCTGGGTGGGCATCGCGGCGCGAACCGTCTGGCGCGGGACATCGCAGAGGCTTTGCAGGGCACAGCCGCTGTGACGACTGCAGGCGATGTGGCGATGGGCGTAGCGCTGGATGAGCCGCCCCAGGGCTATCGTCTGGCGAACCCCGAGGATGCGAAAGGCGCGATGGCGGCGATGTTATCGGGGCAGGGCGTGACCGTGACGGGCGCGAATATTTTTGACGTAGAGGGCAGCGGTGAAGGCGTTGAACTTTGTGTAACGGAAGCTCAGCGGCAAGGCAGCGAAGCGCGGCTTGTCTATCACCCGCAACGCTTTGCGCTGGGCCTTGGCTGCGCGCGGGGGTGCGATCCGGAGGAGATGTGGCAGCTGGTGCAGGAAACGCTTGCGGCGAACAATATCGCCGCCGGCGCAATTGCCTGTGTTGCCTCCATCAATCTCAAAGCCGATGAGCCGGCGATGATCGAAACAGCGGCGCGTCTGGGCGTGCCCCTGCGGCTTTTCACAGCGAACGAATTGGAAGAGCAGGCGGGCAAACTGGCCAACCCTTCCGAGGTGGTCTTTGCCGAGGTCGGCTGCCACGGTGTCAGCGAAGGGGCGGCTTTGGCCTGCGCCGATGCGCTGGTTGTTGAAAAACAGAAAACCGCCAATGCGACCTGCGCCTTGGGGCGCTCTGAGGCGCCGATCACCGATATGCCGGGCCGCGCGCGAGGACGGCTCAGCATCGTGGGGATCGGGCCGGGGCAGGCCAGCTGGCGCACGCCGGAGGTTTCGCGTCTGGTCGCAGATGCCGAGGAGCTGGTGGGCTACGGGCTCTATATTGATCTGCTCGGGCCTTTGGCCGTGGGCAAGACCCGCTCGGATTTCCCGCTTGGCGGGGAAGAGGCGCGCTGCCGCTACGCGCTGGAACAGGCCGCATTGGGCAAGACCGTGGCGCTGGTCTGTTCGGGCGATGCGGGGATCTATGCCATGGGCGCGCTGGTCTTCGAACTGATGGATCGCGGCGCCGATGAAATGGGCGTCAGCGATGCGGCGCGGCGCGTCGAGGTTGTCTGTTCACCGGGGGTCTCTGCCTTGCAAGGCGCGGCGGCGCGGGCGGGCGCGCCCTTGGGGCACGATTTCTGCGCCATCAGCCTCAGCGATCTGCTGACGCGCCGCGAGGATATCCTCCGGCGTTTGAAAGCGGCGGCTGAGGGCGATTTCGTCATTGCCTTCTACAACCCGGTGTCGAAAACGCGCCGGACCCTGCTGGC
>JBCCUH010000020.1:0-13335 GCA_039197405.1 Pseudomonadota bacterium | reverse complement strand
TCTGAACCGGTAACGCTGATCAGGACATGACCCTCACTGGTGAATTTCACAGCATTACCCATGATATTCGTCAGTATTTGCCGCACGCGACCGGGATCACCAACCAGTTGTGTCGGCATGAACAGATCATAGTCGATGAACAGCGCAACACCCTTGTCCTGCGCCGTTGGTTTGAGAAGGCGCATCACCTCGTGAATGCACTGTTCCAGATCGAACCCAGTAGGGCGCAGGTCAAGTTTTTCTGCCTCGATCTTGGAGTAGTCCAGCACATCGTTGATGATTGTCAAAAGTGCTTCCCCGGAATTGCGAATCGTTTCCACGTAAAGGCGCTCATCCTCGTCCAGTTCAGCTTCCGCCAAAAGATCTGCCATGCCAACGATACCGTTCATCGGTGTGCGTATTTCATGGCTCATGTTTGCCAGAAACGAAGATTTGGCGCGATTGGCCGCTTCGGCATCACGGCGCGCAGTCTTCAGCCGGTTTTCGTATCGAATCGTGTCGGTAATATTCAATGCAAGGCTGACGATATCCCCCTCAGGCCCACGTTGATCAATGATCTTGACGTATTGTCCGTTGTACAGACGGATCACGCGCGTGTCTGGCTGAGGGGTGTTCCACCGGTCCCACATCATAGCGCGCCAGTCTGGCCGCGTCATTCCTTCCAGATCGACGATGCCTTCCTCTGACACGATCTGCAGCACTTCCTGATAGGTTACACCCGGCTCCATTGCGGACATGTCGTCAAAAACGCTGAGATAGGCATCATTGGCACCGATCATGACATTGTCCGCATCGTAGAAGGCAAACCCGTCGCGGATGGTGCGGATCGAATGCCACAGCCTGCGTTCAGCTATCTCGATCTTTTGATGTGCCAGCGACAGGTCTGTTTTGACCTTGCGGTTTTCATCGCGCACCGTGGCAACTTCCGCCTCGGTCTGTTCGATCCTATCAGACAAGGCACGCGCGTGCCGGCCAAGTTTGCGATTAGCGGCAAACAGCTCTGCCTCTTTCATTTCCAGCAAACGCTCTGCGGCAAGACGCGCGCGCCGCTCTTGTGACAGTTTGTGCGCCAGCGTCATGCCAAGGGTCACTCAGGGAATCAAAAAGGAATTCGGTGAATGATGCCCGCGCTTGCGTGAATATTGGCTTAATTCAACAGCACGCGCGGCAGAATCCTTGCCTCAAACCGGAGGTCATGTCAGCCTGATGGCATTCATTCAGGGAGGTTTCCATGCGCCGAATTCTTCTGGCAGCCGTTTCCGCATTTTCATTAGTCACGTCGGTTTCCGCTCAAACATCTGAAATTGTTCCGAAAAATCGACTTGTGTATTCGCGTGACCTGGATTTCTTCGGATCAGACCTGACCAATCTGTTCGACACCACGCTGGATGCTTGCGCGCGCGTCTGCCTGAATGATCCCAATTGCGCGGCTTTCACGTTCAACACCAAAGCAGCCGCTTGCTTTCCAAAAAGCGGCGTTAGCGAGAAAAAGCCGTTCGAAGGCGCCCTGTCCGCTGAGGTCTACCGCATCCGCAATGGCATTCCGCAGATCGCGCGGATCAGAAAGGATGAGCTCGGTTTCCTGCCTCCCAGTGACTTTTCGCGCGCCCTGGATCAGGCGCGCAGTCTGGGCCGCACCCATCAGGGCGGACAATGGAGCGTCGAGGTTTTGCTCGACACAGTCCGCTTGCGCCGCGATGCGGGCAATCCCAAAAGCGCGCGATACTGGCAAGGGGCCGCAACGGCAATCTCGGACCAAAGCGATCACTGGCTGGAATACGCGCGACAGTCTTTAGAACTGGAAGGGCAAAACTCATCGGAAACCCGCCGCTTTCGCAACAGCGGCGTCAATGCTGCATTGAATGCCTATCTGCGCGCGGAAACACCCGGCGCGCAGGTTTCCGCGCTGGACGTTCTGGCGCATGGTTTTGAGAAGGTCCGGCGCGGCAAGGACATGATCCCGGTTCTGCGGCTTGCTCAGTCCATCCAGCCGCGCGAGGATATCCTTGCCGCGCTGGACGATGCGATCGGGAAATACGGGTTTCGCATTACCGAGCATCGCGTGGATAAGGACAGCGCCGCGCCGCGCATATGCGCCGAGTTTTCCGATCCTCTGGTAAAAGCAGGCGTTGACTATGCGCCTTTCGTGAAAATCCCCAATCAGACGCTGAGCGTCGAAGCGGACAGTCGCCAATTGTGCCTTGATGGCGTCGAACATGGTGGTCGTTACACAGTGACATTCCGCGAAGGATTGCCCGCTGCAAGTGGTGAAAAACTGGCCAAGGATATCACGCTGACGCTGTATGTCGGGGACCGCGAACCATTGGTGCGTTTTCCCGGGCGTGCATACGTGCTGCCAAAAACATCTGATGCGGCGCTGCCTCTGGTGTCAGTCAATCTCAATGAGGTTGATCTGCTGTTGCGCCGCGTGAGCGACCGCAATGTGCTGCGCACCATTCAGGAAGATATGTTCGGCCGCTCGCTCGACGAATATGAGGATGGCCGGTTTGCGCGCAACATCGGGGAAGAGATCTGGACCGGCACAGGCGAGGTTGGCAATGAGTTGAACCGCGACATGACCACACGTTTGCCGATGGGTGAGGTGATCGCCGATCTGCCTGCCGGGCTTTATGCGTTGACAGCCCGCGTGCCAGGGCGAGACATCTATGAAGATGCCGGGGCAACGCAATGGTTCCTGCTAAGCGATCTTGGCCTCAGCACGCTGAGCGGCGCTGACGGTGTGCATGTATTTGCCCGCTCGCTCAGCGATGCCAGTTCCATGGAAGGGCTGAAGGTTCAGCTGTTGTCGCGTTCCAATCGCGTTCTGGCCTCAGCGGCGACCGATAGCGATGGCTATGTACGGTTTGACGCAGGTCTGGCACGTGGGACCGGCGGCGCGGCGCCCGCCATGGTTATCGCCAAGACCGGTGATGACATGGCCTTTCTATCGCTGACGGATCCGGCCTTTGACCTCTCTGATCGCGGTGTCGAAGGCCGCGCGCCTGCGGGGCCAATCGACGTCTTTCTGACCACGGACCGCGGTGCCTATCGCGCTGGTGAAACCGTTTATGCGACCGCACTGGCGCGTGACGGAACTGCCGCCGCATTGCAAGGCGTGCCACTGACCGCAATCATGCGCCGCCCTGATGGGGTAGAGTACTCGCGTCAGCTGTCTTCAAACGACATGGCAGGCGGTCATGTCTTCAGGGTGCCGCTTGGCGCAACAGTGCCGCGCGGGTCATGGTCCCTTGATATCAAGGCCGATCCTGATGCGCCCGCCTTGGCAAGCGCGACTGTTCTGGTCGAGGATTTTCTACCTGAACGTATCGATTTCGATCTGACCTTGACGGATGCCCCGGTCCGTCTGACCGACACCCCGCCGCTGAACATCGACGCGCGCTATCTCTTTGGGGCGCCCGCATCGGACCTGCCGATTGACGGTTATGTGCGCGTCGCCCCCATCCCCGAACTGGATGGGTTTCCCGGTTACCGCTTTGGCCGCTACGACGATCCTGTGAACGCGCGCACGCAGGTGATCGATAATGCAGGTCGCACCGGTTCTGACGGAAAAGCAATTGTTGCTTTGGACCTGCCAGATATGAAATCCGCCGCTGTTCCGTTGCAAATGACAGCGATTGTCAGGCTGTCGGAAGGCAGCGGTCGCCCGGTTGAACGTCGCCTTACCAAATCGCTGGCGCCCGCAGGTCCGATGATCGGCATCAAACCACAGTTTGACGATGTGGTTCCCCAAGGCGGCGAGGCCAGCCTGCAGGTGATCGCCATTGGTGCCGATCTTGAGCCGGAACCGATGACCGTGCGCTGGACGATGAACCGCGTCGAAACCCGCTATCAGTGGTATCAGCTTTACGGTGATTGGGAGTGGGAGCCGGTCACAACACGCCAGCGCATCGCGACAGGTGATGCAACGCTGGACGGCACGCCGCTTACCATATCCACGCCTGTTGATTGGGGTCGCTATGAGCTGATCGTCGAACGCACCGATGGCACATATATGGCCAGCTCGGTAGACTTCTACGCTGGCTGGTATGCCCCGGCAGATGCAACCACAACGCCAGACACGCTGGATCTGTCGCTGGATAAACCCAAGTACAAAACCGGTGAAACCGCGCAATTGCGCGTTGTTCCCAGGTATGCTGGTAAGGCGCTGATTGCCGTCATGTCGAACCGGTTGATCCATATGGAAACCGTTGACGTGCAAGAAGGTGAAAACCTCGTGCCCTTGACCGTCACTGATGAATGGGGCGCAGGCGCCTATGTCACTGCGACGGTCATCCGGCCAATGGATGTTACTGCAGGTCAGAACCCGGCACGGGCGCTTGGGCTGTCCTACGCGACCATTGACCCGGACGCCAAACAACTCCAAGTCACGGTCAATGCGCCTGCGGAGGCACAGCCACGAGCGCCGATGAATGTCTCGGTTCAGGTAGACAATATCGCAGAGGATGACACCGCCTATGTCACGCTTGCTGCGGTGGATGTTGGCATCCTCAACCTAACCGGGTTCGACAGCCCCGACCCTTCAGCACATTATTTCGGCCAACGCCGGCTGGGCGTCGATATCCGCGATGTCTACGGTCGGTTGATTGACGGGATGAATGGCGCGATGGGGCAGGTTCGCTCTGGGGGTGATGCGGTCAGCCAGATGCGATTGCAAAGCCCGCCGCCGACACAGGATCTTGTCGCCTATTTCACAGGTCCCGTTCAGGTCGGCGCCAACGGCACGGCTCGGGCCAGTTTCGATCTGCCCGCATTCAACGGTACTGTGCGCCTCATGGCAGTCGCCTGGACAAACACCGGCGTCGGGCAAGCTGAAGCCGATGTTCTGGTCCGCGATCCGGTTGTCGTTACCGCCTCTTTGCCGCGTTTCCTTGCGCCGGGCGACAACACCTTCGCGCTGCTGGAGATCGTGCATGCCACAGGTCCTACAGGGCGCATGGGCCTGGATGTGAGCGCCACAGGCCTCGCGCTGGACGCTGCTGGTATTCCTTCAGGCATTGATCTTGGGGCCCAGGAAAAAGCCAACCTGCGCATTCCGATCACCGCTGGCGAAGTGGGCGATCACAGCATTCGCGTTGCCTTGACCACCCCTGATGGCCAGCAGCTTGTGCAAACTCTGGCACTGGGTGTCAGGGCCAATGATCCCGAGATCAGCGAAGTGCGCCGCTTCAGTCTTGCCGCAGGCGACAGCTTTACGCTTGATGATGCGGTCTTTGCCAACATGAAAGCCGGCACCGCGAGCGCGACTGTTTCCACAGGACCGTTGGCCAAGCTCAACGCGCCGGGGCTGATCAGTACGCTTGATCGTTATCCCTACGGCTGTACCGAGCAGATCACATCCCGCGCGATGCCTTTGCTTTATCTCAGCTCCGTGTCAGAGGCGCTGGGACTAGGGACCCGCGAGACTGCGCAAAAGCGTGTGGATCAGGCTATCGCTCAGGTTCTGACACGGCAAAGCTCTGGCGGCGGGTTCGGACTTTGGCGACCGTCGTCGGGAGATTTCTGGCTCGACGCCTATGTCAGCGATTTCCTGAGCCGCGCCAAAGCACAGGGATTTGAGGTGCCAGACATCGCGTTCCGTATCGCGATGGATAATTTGCGCAACCGCATCAACTACGCGCCCGATTTTGATAGCGGCGGGGAAGATATCGCTTATGCCTTGATGGTTCTGGCGCGTGAAGGTGCCGCGGCCATGGGTGATCTGCGATATTACGTCGATGTGAAAGCCGACGCATTCACCACGCCGTTGGCTGCAGCCCAGCTTGGATCTGCGCTGGCCTTTTACGGGGATCAGACACGCTCGGATGCGATGTTCGCGCGCGCTGCACGGTTGATGGCAAATCGCATGGGCGATGAATCGCGGCTGTGGCGCGCGGATTATGGCACCAACCTACGCGATGCCGCCGGGCTGCTGACGCTTGCCACCGAAGCACGCACAAGCACCGTCAACACGGACGCTCTGTCTGACAGGCTTGCCGGAGCACAGCGGCGTTTCTCCACGCAGGAAGCCAGTTGGTCGCTGCTGGCCGCCCATGCTCTGATCGACGATCCGTCCTCGGCCGGGATCAGCATCAATGGTGCCCCTGTTTCCGGCCCGCTGATCAAGCGCGCGCAGGCAGGCAGTGCACCAATGCAGATCACCAACACGTCCAGCCGTCCAACGGATGTCACACTGACAACCTATGGCGTGCCTCAGGTTGCGCCAGAGGCAGGCGGCTACGGCTATCGGATCACTCGAGAGTACTTCGACATGGAAGGCAACTCGGTCAATGATCTGTCGTTGAAAGTCGGCGACCGGTTGGTGACGTTGCTGACTGTCTTCCCGGCAGAAAGCGGCGCATCCCGGTTGATGATCAACGATCCCCTGCCTGCGGGTCTGGAGATCGACAATCCCAACCTGATCCGCAGCGGTGATATCCGGTCCCTTGAATGGTTGCGAACCGCCAATACCGAGCATGAGGAATTTTTGTCGGATCGCTTTCTGGCAGCCGTGAACTGGTCGGACAGCGGCCCGTTCTATCTTGCGTACATCGTACGCGCGACACTGCCCGGCAGCTATCATCATCCAGCCGCATCCGTAGAGGATATGTACCGCCCGCAATATCGTGCGCGGGGAGAGACCGGAACGATGACCGTAACCGAGTGATACAGGTCCAATCATGCGCCGATATGGCTGGCTGATCCTCACGCTAGTGCTGTTCACTGTCGCGCATCTGCGCGACGGCGTGGACCGCTGGGTCTTGCGCACGCAGATGCCCGCCCTTGTACCGGACACAGCCGTTGAAGTGCGCGACAGAAATGGCGATTTGCTGCGCGCTTATACGGTGGCAGATGGGCGCTGGCGGTTGAGTATCGCGCCAGATGCGGTCGATTCGCGTTTCATCGACATGCTGATTGCCTATGAGGACAAACGGTTCTATCGGCACAGCGGCGTCGATCCTATCGCCATTACGCGTGCCATCGCGCAGGCTGTGCGGCATGGCGAGGTTGTGTCGGGCGGTTCTACCTTGACCATGCAGGTGGCACGGCTTTTGGAAGAAAGCGGTACGGGTGCATGGCGCGGCAAGTTGCGGCAAATCAGGGTGGCACTGGCGCTGGAACGGATGCTGAGCAAACAGCAGATCCTGCAGCTTTACCTCACGCTCGCACCCTATGGCGGAAATATCGAAGGGGTTCGCGCCGCGTCTTTGAGTTACTTCGGCAAAGAGCCAAAGCGCCTGACAGCGGCGCAGGCGGCATTGTTGGTTGCTTTGCCGCAAGCTCCCGAAGCAAGGCGCCCTGACCGGGCGTTCAAAGTGGCGCAGGCGGCGCGTCAGAGGGTTCTGGACAGGTTGCATCTTGCTGGTGTGGTCGCTGATGAAGAGGCGCAATCGGCGCATCTGGAAGCTGTACCGAGACAACGCAAGCCATTTCCACGCATTGCGCCTCATCTGGCCGACAGGGCAACGCGCGATGCGCCAGACAGCCCGGTTCATCATCTGTCCGTGGATCGGTCACTGCAGATGCAGGCCGAAAGCCTGGCAGCAAACGCGGTGCGCATCGCACCTGATCGCCTGTCCGTCGCGATGATCGTGGCCGACCACCACACTGGCGAAGTCATGGTGCACGTTGGGTCTTCAGGATACAGCGACCGCGCCGGGCGGCAGGGTTTCATCGACATGACCCGCGCGATCAGATCACCGGGTTCAACGTTGAAACCTCTGGTTTACGCCCTGGCGTTTGATCAGGGTCTGGCGCATCCAGCGACGCTCATCAACGACCGCCCCGTGGCATTTGGCACCTATGCGCCGCAGAATTTCGATGGCACCTTTCGTGGCGAGCTTACCGTCACCGAAGCCTTGCAACTGTCCTTGAATATCCCGGTGGTCCTGCTGACGGACGAGATTGGTCCGGCCCGCCTGACAGCAGCTCTGCGCGCGGCGGGCATGTCACCCAGAGTGCCGGGTGGCAAGTCAGGGCTTGCCGTTGCATTGGGCGGCGTTGGCGTCACTCTGGAAGATTTGGTCACGCTCTATGCCGGTTTGGCGCAGAATGGTGAAAAACAGGCTCTAAGCTGGCGTATCGGGCCAAAAAAGAACTCAGGCAATGCGTTTGTCAGCCGCGCGTCCGCTTGGCAGGTTGGCCATATTCTGGCAGGTCTGGCCCCACCGAATGGCGCGAGCAAATCGCGGCTTGCCTATAAAACCGGCACCTCCTACGGACATCGAGATGCATGGGCTATCGGGTTTGACGGGCGATATGCAGCAGGGGTCTGGATGGGCCGTGCGGATGGTACAGCAGTGCCAGGGGTCTTTGGCGGCGATCTGGCGGCGCCACTTCTGTTTCAACTGATGGATCTGGTCAGCAGTGAAGTCACACCGCTTGCACCGCCACCGCCCGAAACCCTGCTTTTGGAAAATGCACTGCTGCCCGAACCACTGCAGAGGTTCCGTGGACGAAACGCAGTTTTCAAAACGCCCGCTGACGCGCCGAAGCTTGCGTTCCCACCTGATGGTGCGCGTCTGGTTCGGGTAGGCGATGGCGTGACCGTTAAACTGCGCGACGGGGCGCCGCCCTTTACCTGGCTGGTGAATGGCACGCCCGTGCTCACGCGCAGTTTTCAGCGTGAAACCGAGTTGCCCATCGCCGATATTGGCTTCGTCAATGTGAGCGTTATTGATGCTCAGGGGCGGTCTGCGCAGACATCCATTCGTCTCGATTAAGATATTTCCGATCCTTTGGATCGGACCGGGACGAGGGGGCGACGCCCCCTCGCTCTCCCCGCTTTGTTGGGGGCCAGCCCCCATACCCCCGGAGTTTACCGGCAAGATGAAAAAGGAGCCTCAGGCCACCTGATCGAGGGTACGTGCGATGACGAGTTTCTGTACGTCGCTAGTACCTTCATAGATCTGGCAGATGCGCACATCGCGGTAGATGCGCTCGACCGGGTAGTCCGCCAGATACCCATAGCCGCCATGGGTTTGTATTGCGTCCGAGCAGACCTTTTCCGCGATTTCAGATGCGAAGAGCTTGGCCATTGATGCCTCGCACAGACAGGCGATACCGGCCTGTTTCAGGGTTGCGGCATGCAGCACCATTTGCCGGGCCGCTTCAACCTGGGTGGCCATGTCCGCAAGGCGAAAACTGACGGCTTGATGGTTCATGATTGCCGTTCCAAACGCTTTGCGCTCGGCCGCATAGTCCCGCGCAACCCTGAGAGCGGAGCGCGCCATGCCGACGGCCTGCGCGGCAATACCGATCCGTCCACCTTCAAGATTGGCGAGCGCGATCTTGTAGCCCTGCCCTTCTTCGCCCAGCATGTTCTCTGCCGGAACCCGCATATCCGTGAAAGCCAGCTGGCAGGTGTCAGAGCAATTCAGGCCAAGCTTGTCCTCGACGCGCACTACTTCGTAGCCGGGTGTGTCCGTTTCGACGATGAAGGCAGAAATCCCCTTCTTGCCCGCATCCTTGTCGGTCACGGCAAAAACAATGATCATCTGACCGTTCTTGCCCGATGTGATGAACTGCTTTGCGCCGTTGATGATCCAGTCATCGCCATCGCGCACGGCGGTTGTCCTGAGCGCAGAGGCATCAGATCCGGCTTGTGGTTCGGTCAGCGCAAAGCCGCCGATCCATTCGCCCGTCGCAAGCCTGGGCAGGTACTTTTGCTTTTGCGCTTGCGTTCCAAACCGCAGGATCGGAACGCAGCCGACGGAACTGTGCACGGACATGATCGTGCTGACCGGGCCATCGCCTGCGGCGATTTCTTCCAGCGCCAATGCATACGCAACTGCGCCCGTATCAGAGCCACCAAACTCCTCCGGCACCAGCATGCCCATCAGGCCCAATTCGCCCATCTGTGAAAGCTCGGCGCGCGGAAATTCCTTCGATTTGTCGCGCGCATCTGCGGTGGGCCAGAGTACTTCTTCGGCAAACTGGCGGGTCATGTTACGAATAGCGGTTTGGGTTTCATTGAGGATCATTGAACAAGCTCCAGTGCGACAGCGGTGGCTTCCCCACCGCCGATACAGACAGACGCGATGCCGCGGTTCTCACCCCGTTGCTGCATTGCGTTCAGCAAAGTCACCATGATGCGGGCGGCAGAGGCGCCGATAGGGTGGCCCAGAGCACAGGCGCCACCGTTAACATTCACTTTGTCATGCGGCAGGCCGAGATCCTGCATCGCGGCCATCGGAACAACGGCAAAGGCTTCGTTGATCTCAAACAGGCCGACATTCTTCAGGTCCCAGCCGGTTTTCTCAGCCAGCTTTCTAAGCGATCCGATGGGCGCCGTCGGGAACAGGCCAGGTTCGTCGCCGTGACTGGTGTGACCAACCATCTTCGCCAGAGGGGTCAGCCCGCGTTTCTCAGCCTCGGATGCACGCATCATTACGAGAGCAGCAGCCCCATCAGAGATGGAAGACGCATTGGCTGCTGTTACTGTCCCGTCCTTGCGAAAGGCGGGCCGCAGATTGCGGATCTTGTCGCGCTTTGCCTTACCAGGCTGTTCATCGATCTCAACCACGGTGTCGCCGCGCCGCGAGCGGATAGTCACCGGCTTCACCTCACCTTCAAACGCACCGCTTTCAATCGCAGCGCAAGCGCGGTCGAGCGAGGCGATGGCGTAGTCGTCCTGCGCCTCACGCGTGAACTGATAGCTGGTTGCGCAGTCTTCCGCGAAAGTGCCCATCAGGCGGCCCTTGTCATAGGCGTCCTCAAGCCCGTCAAGAAACATGTGGTCCTTCAGCTCGGCATGACCCATGCGCAAACCAGCACGCGCCTTGTCCACAAGGTACGGCGCATTCGACATGCTTTCCATCCCGCCTGCAACGACCACATCAGCAGAGCCCGCGATCAACATGTCATGGGCATACATCGCCGCCTTCATGCCAGAGCCGCACATCTTGTTGAGCGTCGTGCACACAGTTGAGAGCGGCAGGCCCGCCCCAAGGGCTGCCTGTCGCGCCGGGGCCTGACCCTGGCCGGCACTCAATACGTTACCGAAGGCAACCTCATCCACATCTTCCGGCGCAATGCCGGCACCTTCAACAGCGGCCTTGATCGCGGCGCTGCCCAAACTGGCCGCCGGGACTGTTGCGAAATCGCCCTGAAACCCACCCATGGGCGTGCGTGCGGCGGAAACGATAACAATGGGGTCCGTTTGTGACATGCGAAACGCTCCTTTCATTCGCGATATGACTAGCACATCAACCTATGGCAAACTATGACATAACCGAGCAAACTAGTGATCGTTTATGCCATACATCTCGAACGCCTTCGTCAGTGAAGCGCTGGATTGTGCCCGCCGTGGCGGTGTTGATGTCGACCTTGTGCTGGGTCAGGCCGGTATTCATGCACCCGGTGGCGGCAAGGTTACTGCCGAGCAATTCGGTTTGCTCTGGCTTTCCATCGCCGGTGCCATGAATGACGAGTTCTTCGGTAATGCGGCCCGCCCCATGCGGCCGGGAAGCTTTGCGCTGATGGGCCATGCCTTGCGCGATGCCGCCACTGTCGACGTCGGCCTCAGGCGGGCGCTGCGGTTTCTGCGGGTGGCGATTGACGAACCGTTCGGAACACTCAGTGTCAAACATGGTGTTGCTCAGATTACTTTGCACGACAGCCAAAAGGATCGCAGCGCTTTTGCCTATCGCACCTATTGGGTGATCCTTCATGGTCTTACGTGCTGGCTGGCACGCACGCGCATTCCTCTGCATGATCTGTCATTCAGTTGCGCAGCTCCAAAAGCCGCCCCGGACTATGGCGACTTCTTTGGCGCGCTGGTGACATTCAATGCTGCGCAGGGGCACATGCGCTATGACGCAAGGTTTCTCAAACGACCAGCGAAACGCACTGAAGCAGATCTCAAGCGGTTCTTGCGGGCGGCGCCCGGGCGGTTTCTTGTCCGCTACCAGAACGAGGACAACACAGCAACGCAGATCACCAAACGGTTGCAGGAAACCGCTCGCGCCAACTGGCCGGAACAGGCAGCTCTTGCGGCTGAGTTCGGGATCAGTGAAGCCACACTCAGACGGCGTCTGTCCGCTGGTGGCACCACCTTTCGCAGCCTGCGTGCGGCTGTGCTGGAGGACCAGGCGAAAGCACTGCTACGGGGATCTGAACTGCCGGTTACTAGAATATCGGAATGTCTGGGCTACGCCGAGCCAAGCGCCTTTTTTCGCGCGTTCAGGTCATGGACCGGGATCAGCCCAGATCACTGGCGGCAAACGCAAAAGGCCCGGCATTAACTCCGGGCCCCTCGTGCACAATTGCCAAATTGAGATCAGCGCGCTTCGCGGATGACGTCAAAGTCGATGCGATGATCACTTAGGTTAGGTTGATCAGCGAAACGGATCGACTTGGACGGTGCGGCAATGATGATCTGCTGCGCGTCATATCCGGCGCTGACCAGCGAACTCATCAAAACGACAGCGCGCAGACGGCCCGTGCCTGGGTTTTCACCTGAGCCCGGCATATCGGAGTGCTGACCGATGACCCGCAACCGCGCATCCGGGCAGGAGGACGCCATCGACGCCAGCCTGGACGCGACGTTCATGTCCTGTTGTGACACACTGACGGATCCCGGAGCATAAAACACCTTTGTCTGCTCCACCGCCCTTTGCAACTCATCAGCGCAGGCGGAAGCGCGGAATTGGTTTGACAGGAACGTAGAGCCAAGGCTGGCGGTGCGGTTGTTCAGAACAACCGAAAACTCGACCCGTCGGTCATAATATGCGCGCGACTGCGGGCCATTGACCGTAGAGGGGTGCGTGTCTCCCATTCCTTTTGCAATGAAGCGTGTGGTGTCAATTCCGGCAGCGGCAATCCGGGATATGATCGCTTCAGCCCGTTGCTGGCTGAGACGCTGGTTGACGACGGAGTTGCCTGAGGGATCAGAGTGGCCCTCCACCCGAATGGTCACACCGGGGCATTCCTGAGCAATCAGCCCGATCACGCGGGCCTGTTCGATCCCGCCAGATTCGCCAGTCAGGCCACCTGATGGGAAATATACCCGCGCCTGCCGTGTCAGCGCCCGCAGATCTTCCGCACAGGACGCCGCAGCCAGATTGGCCTGCGCCGCCCCGAAGAAGGCAGCGGGATTGGACGTTGGCGATATCTGGCTCTGCGTAGCTTGCTGCTGGACTTCCGGGGTCGGCGCAGGCTGCGGCTCTACCAGCGCAACGGGTTCGGGCTGCACTTGAGGCGTTTCAACTGCCGCGGCTGGCTGAACAGTTGCAAGGGATTGCAACGCTGCCAGTGACGCGGCTGTTTGCTGTGCCGGTGCCGGTGCTGGCAGTTCCGGTTCGAACCCTACGTTTCGTGACACCGCCTGCACGCCGG
>JBCCUH010000019.1:0-13722 GCA_039197405.1 Pseudomonadota bacterium | reverse complement strand
GTTTGCGGGTTCGGGCGCAGCCCTTGTTGATGGCGGCCTTGTGGGCGCGCCGCCGACACTTTCGAGCCGGCCGCGCCTTTATGCCTGCGGCCCTGATCTGGCGCTCTTGGGGGTGCTCGATGGCACCGGATTTGATCTTATGGAACTGCCGGGCGAGATCGGCCAGGCCTCTGCCTTCAAAATGACCTATGCGGCCATGACCAAGGGCACAAACGCATTGCTGACCCATGTGATGCTCGGGGCCGAGGCACATGGATTTCTGGACGCATTTCTTGCCGAGGTCGAGGCCAGTCAACGCGCATTGGCCGAGCGAGCCTGCGCCAACATCCCGCGCATGCCTGCCGATGCGGCGCGTTGGGAAGATGAAATGCGCCAGATCGCCCTCTGCTTTGAGGACATCGAGCTGACCGGCGATTTTCATCGGGGGGCCGAAGCTGTCATGGCGATGCTTGCGGCGTCTCCACTCGGCCGGGAAACCCGGCGCACCCGCGACAGGTCTCGCGGTTTGAAGGCCACGGTTCAATCCGTTCTGCCAGCGCAGGGCGACAGGAGATCCCTCGGATGACCAGATTTCACAATTTCATCAATGGTGCCTCTGTTCCGGCGCAGGATTATTTCAACGTCATCAACCCGGCAGATGGCAGTGTTGCAGGTCAATGCCCCAAAGGCACGCAAGAGCAGATGGACGCAGCCATCGCTGCCGCCGGTGATGCGTTCAAAATCTGGTCGGCAACCGATCACGAAACGCGCAAAGCGGCCTGCATCGCGGTGGCCGACGTGTTGGAAGCCAACACACAAGAGCTTGCACGGCTCCTGACGTCCGAGCAGGGAAAGCCTCTGGCCGGGCGTGGCTCGCGGCTTGAACTGGGCAACGCTGTGGTTTGGGCGCGCGCGACAGGCGCGCTGGAGCTGCCGGTGAAAGTGATCCAAAACACCAATGAAGGCCGGATCGAGTTGCACCGCAAACCCATCGACGTGGTCGGATCGATAACGCCGTGGAATTTCCCGATTACCATCGCGATCTGGCACATCATGCCTGCGATCCGCGCGGGCAATACCGTCGTCATCAAACCGTCACCCTACACGCCGCTGACCACCCTGCGTATGGTGGAACTGGCCAACAGCGTGCTGCCCGATGGCGTGCTGAATGCAGTTGCAGGCGAAGATCACCTTGGTGCGCAGATGTCGTCGCATCCGGGCATTCGCAAGATGGTCTTTACCGGCTCGACCGAGACCGGTCAGAAGGTGATGCGATCTGCCGCTTCCAATCTGAAAAAGCTGACGCTGGAACTGGGCGGTAACGATGCGGGCATCGTGCTGCCCGATTGCGATCCTGCGGAAATCGCCGAGGGGTTGTTTTGGGGCGCTTTCATCAACAACGGCCAAACCTGTGCTGCGATGAAGCGGACCTATGTTCACGAAGATATTTATGACGCGGTCTGCGCTGAAGTGATCAAAGTGGCACAATCCATCAAGGTCGGCCCCGGCATGGAGCCAGGCACAATCCTTGGCCCGGTCCAGAACCGTATGCAGCTTGAAAAGGTCAGTTCGCTTCTGGCCGCCGCGATTGAGCAGGGGGCCGAGATACTCTTTCAGGGTGACGCGCCGGAGGGCGGTAACTTTCATCCGGTGACCATCGTTGGCAACATCAAGGACGGCAACCCTCTGGTGGACCAAGAGCAGTTTGGACCGGTGATGCCGATCATCCGCTACAAGGATGTTGACGAGGCGATCGCACAGGCCAACCGGCTTGAAACCGGGCTTGGTGGCTCGATCTGGACCAGGGACCCTGAGCAGGCCAAAGCCCTTGCCCTGCGTCTGGATTGCGGCACCGTCTGGATCAACCGGCATGGCCCGCTGAACCCGATGGCACCCTTTGGGGGTATCAAGCAGTCAGGCATCGGTGTCGAGTTTGGCGACGAAGGGCTTGAAGAAAACACCGATATTCAGGTTTTGCACCTGTAGGTCTGCGAACGCAAGATTGCGTATCTGGCCACAGCGTGACCACCGCGCGGCGTATTTCAAAGACACCATTGCGACATGACCCTCACAGGCACACAAGCAGCCCGCCCGTTCATCATGGTCGCCCCAAACGGGGGGCGTAAAACGAAACTGGATCATCCGGCGTTGCCAATAACACCGGCTGAGCTGGCCCATTGCGCGCGCGAATGCCGCGCGGTGGGGGCCGATACACTTCATTTGCACATTCGTGACGCGGCGGGCGGTCATACGCTGGATGCAGGGCTGTACCGCGAAGTGCTGAACGAAATCGAAACGCAGGCGCCAGGGTTCGACGTGCAGATCACCACCGAGGCACTCGGGCGATATTCGGCGCAGGATCAACGCCAGCTGGTCCGGGAGCTGGGTCACAAACGGGTGTCCATCGCCCTGCGTGAACAGCAGCCGGATCACGACCCGCGCGCGGCCCGTGACTTTTATCATTGGGCCGCCGAAGCGGGTATCGAGATACAGCACATCCTTTATTCCCCCGGCGAGCGGGCCTGGCTGGAGCGTTTGCAGGCCGCAGGCACACTGCCGGATGCCCCGCAGCGCGTCTTGTACGTTCTGGGGCGCTATCAGACCGGGGTGTCCAGTGATCCAGTGAGCATTCGCGCGTTTCTGGGGGCCGGAACGCGCCCGGTCAGATGGATGGTCTGTGCCTTTGGACAGGCAGAAACCGCCTGCCTCACCGAGGCGCATCGGCTGGGGGGTGAAATGCGCGTTGGCTTTGAAAACAATCTGCTAAACGCAGATGGCGAGGTGGCACAGGACAATGCGGACCGGGTGCGCGATCTTCTGTTAAGGCTGTGACCGACCTTATGCGGTAAACGTCTCAGGCGGGTCGCCGCGCCCTTGGGCTTTCATCCATCAGCGCCATCAACTGCCGTGCCAGAACCTCCATCATGTCTGAACGCACCTGAGCGTGACCCGGATCGTTCCAGAGATTACAGCGTGCCAGCGGATCGGCGCGCCGGTCATAAAGCTCGCCCCATGCCTGATCCTTATAAAGCGTCAGCCGCCAGTCTTTGGTGATCGCCGTGCGCAGGCGCGCCGGTGCGTCAAATCCCATCTTGGGCAGATTGTCGTTGAATTCCACCAGCAGCGCATCCCGTTGCTGCCCTGACATAAGGCTGCGCCCCTGCATGCCGACATAAGGGGCCAGACCCGCGCGTTCCAGCACAGTCGGCGCCAGATCAACGGTCGAGGCCAGGTCATCGCGCTGCCCTGCGGGCCCTGCCGGATCGCACCAGATCATCGGAACGCGCGAGATTGTCTCACTCATCCACGGACCCTTCAAAAGCAGGTTGTACTCGCCAAGATAGTCACCGTGATCGGCATTGAAGACGATGACAGTGTTGTCCAGTTGCCCGGTCCTTTGCAAAGTGGCGACAAGCTCGCCAACGGCATCATCGATCATCGTGATCATGCCTGCGCTCAGGGCCATTGCCTCGCGGATCTCTCGATCCCCGAGCATCATCGCGGTTGTGGCTTTTTCAGGCGCTTCACCGGCCAGCATGGCGCGGTGGCATTCGCTCAGAGGAGGCGGCGGGTTTCGGTGATCCTCAAAGCGTGCGGGCAGATCAAATGCGTCCGGGTCGTACATATCCCAGTATTTGCCGGGAGGTGTGAACGGATGATGCGGGTCGGGAAAGGAGACATAGGTAAAGAGCGGCGCCTCGCTGGCGGCATTGTCGCTCAGGTAGGCCACCGCCCGGTCGCGAATATAGGCCGTCGGATAGCTGTCTTCGGGCACGCGGGTGCGGATCGCCTGCGGACAGGTGTAATCATGCGGCAGCTGCTGCGCCGGGTCGCGCAGATCCTGCCAGTCGGCGTGTTTTTCACGCAGCCACTGCAGGTAATTGCCCCCGCAATTGTGCCCGTGCGAGGTGACCATATCGACGGAATCGAACCCATAGTAGGGCGTAGGAACCTCATAGCGCGTGGCGGACCCGTAGCGCGACGGCTCTTCCAGTGCGTGGTCGTGACGGGCAGGCGCCCAGGCTTCACGCAAGGCTGCGTCCTGCGGATCCTGCCAGTCATGGGGCTGCTGCGCCGTCATGGGTTGCAGATGGCTTTTGCCGATGCTGGCCGTGCGATAGCCACCCGCCCGCAGCACATCGACAAAGGTTCGTGCAGTTCGCGGCAGAACCGCGCCATTGAAGCGCAGCCCGTTTGTCGTGGGATGCCGACCGGTCATAAATGCCGCGCGGTTGGGCATGCACACAGGCGATGCTGCGTGAAAATCGGTGAACCGCGTGCCGCGCGCGGCCAATGCATCGATGTTGGGCGTCTTGACGACCTGATGCCCGGCGCAGCCCAGCCAATCGGCGCGGTGCTGATCGGTCATGATGTACAAGAAATTCGGTGGCCGTGTCATGCGCTTACTTTGCTTAATGTTCTTTGCCGGTTCAACAGGACGAGACTTGCGCCGACCAGCATGGCCGGGCCCCAAACCGTCACCAGCGGGCTAATCAGCGCCAGCGCGGCACCAAGCCGGAGCGCGGTTTCCGTCCAGCTCAATCGCGCATAATCGAACCGGCTGGCGGCTGTGGCAATAAGGTAGGTCATCAGCAGCAACCGCAGGATGATCAGGACAAAGCCGATCAGTTCAAAGCTGCCGCCTGCTTCGGGTACGATCAGCATCATCGGGTTGTAAACCCAGAAGAAGGGCAGCGCGAATATCACGATACCGATCCGCAACGCCAGAAACCCTGTACGCGTGGGATCGCCGCCTGATACGGACGCAGCGGCATAGGCGGCCACAGCGACCGGCGGGGTAATCCCGGAGGCAACGCCGAAATAGAAGACGAAGAAATGCGCAGTCAGCGGCTCCAGCCCGAAAGAATTCATGGTGCTGCCCAGCACAATGATGATCGTCAGATAGGCTGGCAGGGTGGGCATGCCCATGCCCAGAACCAGACAGGCCCCTGCGGCAAGGCTCAATGTCAGAAAGAGGCTCGAATCCGTCACCCCGTTCAACGCATAGGACAGCTGCGAGGGCAGGCCGGTTGACAACATCGCAGCCACGATGATCGAAATGCAGCAGACGGCAATCAGCAGCTTTGCAAATGACTGGCTGCCACGGGCAAAGCCGACCACCAGCCGGAAAGGATCCTTGCGCACATCAGGATTGATGAACGACAGGCACAGCAAGGCAAACAAAGCCAGCAGCGCTGACCCAGAAGGCGACAGCCCACTCAGCAGCGCCGTTACGATGATGCCGACAGGGATCAAGATAAGGGCCAGGTTCAGAATGTCCTGACCGGTCACTTCCATGCCCTGCTGGATTTCAGTCGCGGGCTCAACGCCAAGGCGCCTGCTTTCGAACACGATCGTCATGAAAAGCGAAAAGTAATAAAACAGCGCCGGAACCAGCGCCGCAGTCATCACCACCACATAGGATACGCCGACAAAATCGGCCAGGATCAAAGCCGCCGCGCCCATGATCGGTGGCATGATCTGACCGCCCGTCGAAGCGGTTGCCTCAACGCCGCCAGCGAAGTTGGACGAAAATCCGCGTTGCTTGATCAGCGGAATGGTAATTACCCCGGTGCCCACGACATTGGCCACTGCAGAGCCTGAGATCGTGCCGAACAGGCCAGAGCCCAGAACCGCTGCATGCGCAGGACCGCCGCGATATTTGTACAAAAGGCGCAGCGAGATTTTCAGCATCGACATGCCGGCCCCGGTGCTTTCCATCATCGCGCCGAGGATGATGAAGGGAAACACCGTGGACAGAACGATCTCGGTGATGTTGCCAAGGATGCCGTCGTCCAGCGCCAGCCACATGTTCTCGGTCAGGTCATCGACCAGCGAAGCGCGAAAATCCCACATGAAATAGACCAGCGACAGCGCCGCAACGATGGTCAGCGGCAGCCCCCACTGCCGGAAGGTCAGATAGAGAATGCCAAGGCAGGCGGCAAAGGTCGTCCACGCCTGATACGGCTCGAAGAAGACAATGCTGTCATGCATGATCGTCACATCGACGTAGAACCGCCAGCTTGCATAGCCAAGCGCGAGGACAACCGCGATATCCAGCAGGGAGGCGATGGTTTTCCGGACCCGCCCGCCCGCGATTTCAAAGACCAGCGGTGCCGACAGAACCACGATCAGGACGCACAGAAAGAACACACCGGCACGATAGGGCTCTGCGTCGAAAGGCCCGATGCGGGGCAGCGGGCCAATGGCGGGAAGCTTGTGCGAAATTGGTATGAACGCCATGAAGAAGGCCACAACAAGGCTTGCTGTGGCCAGGGCGCGTGCCATCGGCGCGTTACTGCTGTGCTGCTCCATCCACCTGCATCCCTTGAGGTTGTTCGCCCTCCCGACGCAAATCGGAAGGGACGTTTGCTTTTTTGGCAGGCCGATCAGTTGGCCATTAGCGCATCGGGGATATCAAGCCCCTTTTCCTTGTAGTACTTGATGGCGCCTGGGTGCAGGACCATGTTGTTGCCGCCAAAAGGATCATCGGAGATGGACAGAAGCAAGGCGATCTCTTGCTTGTTGGCGTCCAGATTCTCCCAGAAAGTCTTGGTCAGCAGATAGGCCTCATCGTCCGACATTTCCTTGTTCACGGCCGTCAGCATCGTATAGGCATAGGTGTGGATGTCGATGTCGCCATTGCCCACATTTTCGTATGCATTGGCAGGCACACCGCCCGGCACGCGGCCAAGGGCAGAGACCATCTCGGCATATGCATCGCTTTCCAGAACACCGTCAGGTGTCGGCAGGAATTTGTAATCACCCTGCAAAAAGAGCTGCGCCATACTGGCGCTGCCAACGGCTGTTGATTGCAGGAACAGGTCAAACTGACCGTCCTGGAACGACTGCGTCGCCGCGCCCCATCCCATCTTGATGGCTTCATAATCGACATCGGGTTCATACCCGGTCATCGTCCTGACCAGGCCGGTCAGCTGCGCATTGGCTGCACCGCCCGGAGGGCCGATGAAGATGCGCTTGCCTTTCAGGTCTTCCCAGCTGTCAATTCCGCTGTTGGCCCGCACGATGGGATGTGCCGAGCCTCCGACGAAGGCATAAAGTGATCTGAGGTTCGCCGACAGCTCAATCGCCTGTTCGGGGTTGTCCTTGTATGGCCCCTTGCCAAGCGTCATGACGCGATAGGCCCCGGGCGGCACAATGCCCACGTCAATCTTGCCCGCGGCCAGTTTCAGGGCCGTGCGGGTCAGTGTCTGACCTGTGTTCAGGCTGATAGAGGTGCCGCTTCCCGCCAGATCGCGCGCAGTCACCTGCAGCACAACCGATGTCAGGCCAGTGGGTCCGGCCGATTCCGCCTTGAGTTCGCGCGCCTCAGCAGCACCGAAACTGCCAAGCAGCACTGCAGCTGACAATATCGCTGCCGTTGTCCTAATCCGAGTCATGATTGTCTCCCGTTTTTGCCAGATCAGGATGGCAAATGCAGGCAGGCATCCAAATCACAAGCTGGTCTTGTTTCAGCAGTTGAAATTTGCGGCGCTCACGCAAGATACTGCGGCATCGGTGAGCGGTCCATCTGATCGATAAGTTCGTGGGCCAGACGCAATGTCAACTCTGCTTTCACGTAGGCGTGCCCGGCATCTTCCCAGAGGTTGTGGGTTTCTTTCGGATCAGTGGTCAGATCGTAAAGCTCGCCCCACTCCAGCCCAAGATAAAGGGTGAGCCGATGGGTCGGGGTGATCAGTGATCGCACAAGCGGCGGGTCGTCAAATCCCAGCCGCGCCACGACATCATTGTATTCGCAGAAAAGCTGCGCATGCGGCCCCTGGCCACCGGCAATAGCGTTCAGCAGGGATTTGCCCTGAATGCCATTGTAGGGGTCAAGTCCCGCCCGGTCCAATATCGTCGCGCTGATATCCACGGTCGAGCCCATCTGGGACGAAACACGCGCCTCCGGATCACGCGGGTCGGACCAGATGAACGGCACATTGGTCACCGACCGAAACGGCGGCGAGCCTTTCAGCAGCATGTTGAAATCACCCATGTAGTCACCATGATCAGAGGTGAACATGACCACCGTGTCCTGATCCATACCAAGGGTTTTCAGCTGGCGCATGACAGCCCCCACGGCATCATCAACCATGGTGATCATCCCTGCGGTCAGCGCCATGGCCTCCTGCACCTGCCGGTCCTCGGCCATAAAGGCTGTTTGCGGCGTCATCGGCCCTTCGCCCCGCAAATGGGCTTCGTGCAAAAAGCGCAGCGGTGGCGTCGGATTGCGATGCGCGTCATAGGGCAGCGAAACCTCGAAATCCTCAGGGTCATACATGTCCCAGTATTTGCCGGGCGGGTTGAACGGGTGATGCGGGTCCGGAAAGGACACGAAAAGGAAGAACGGATCTTGAGATGCTGCCGCCTCGTCCAGATACCCCATCGCCTGGTCCCGGATAAAGGACGTCGGATAAAGTTCTTCGGGCATGGGTGTGCGATTGACCTGCGGGCAGGTATAGCTGTGCGGCAGTTCATTGGCGGGATCAAGAAGCGCTTCCCAATCCGAAGTTTGCTCTTTCAGCCAGCGTGTATAATGCCCGCCACTGTTCGGGCCATGCTGGCTGGCCGAGATTACCTTTTGATACCCGTAATAAGGCGTTTCGATATCGCCGTCGCGGGCGGCAAAAGCTTCTGGATCTTCGGCGGTGTAATCTGATGGATCGGGTTTCCAGGCCTCCGCGATCGGGCCCGCCTTGCCGCGCGCGCCCGGCCATTTGATCCCGGTCATCGGTTGCAGATGGCTTTTGCCGATTGACGCGGTCCGGTAGCCGGCTGTGGCCAGCACATCGACAAAGGTATTGGCGGACCGTGGCAGTAGTGCACCGTTCGAGCGCAGCCCGTGCACCGATGGAAAACGCCCTGTCAAAAGCGAGGCGCGGTTCGGCATGCAGACCGGCGTGGCGACGTGAAAGTCGCGAAAGCGCGTGCCCCTTGCTGCCATCGCATCGATGTTGGGGGTCCTGACCAGGGGATGGCCAGCACACCCCAGCCAGTCGCCGCGATGCTGATCGGTGATGAACAGGATGAAATTGGGCCGTTTTGCCATGCTAGCCTCGCAGTTTCGGCATCATGATATAGGGCCAGGGCGACGGCAGATCGTCCGACATCGGCACTTCGATCAGGTTCGGGCCGTCATTATCGATGGCCCGGCCAAGCGCGCTGCGCAGCGCATCCGGCGTTGCGGCTTTTTCAGCCGTGACACCAAAGCTTTGCGCAAGGGCGACAAAATCGGGGCTGGTCAGATCCGACGCAATCGGCCGGTTGTCGTAATTCTCGATCTGAAAGCGGCGCACGTTGCCAAAGGCGTTGTCATTGAAGACGATGTAGTTCACCGGGATCTTGTGACGGACAGCCGTGGCCAGCTCGCTGATCGTGAACAACGCTCCGCCATCGCCTGCAACGGAGACAACGGGCACATCGCGCCGCGCATGGGCAGCGCCCGCGGCGGTGGCCATGCCCCAGCCCAAAGTTCCCTGATAGCCCGAGGACAGGAACGTGCGCGGCGCATAACTGGGAAACAGGATGCGCGAGACATAGCCCACCTGGGTCAACTCATCGACGAAAATGCCGTCTCTCGGCAGCACATCGCGGATCGCCTGCAACCAGCCCCATTGCGGCGCAAGCGTCGTGGTCAGCTCAGCGTGCATCTCGGCCTTGACGCGCGCCACATGGGCGCTCCAGTCGCTGCGGTCCGGCTGGGCGCCAAGCGCGTCCAGCAGCAGCGGCAATGCTTGCTGCAGGTCTGCGCAAATGGCCGCATCCGGGGATGAAATCCGCTGGAGCTCGACCGGGTCGATATCGATATGGATGACCTTGAGATCGCTGTCCATGCCCCAGCCCTGACGCTGGGCTTGCAGCCGTGTGCCCAGTCCGATCACCAGATCACATCCGGGCCACAGCCGGTGTCCTGTGGGCATGTCGATGCGTAGTTCGTGATCGCTGGACACGACGCCATGGCCGGTCCGAAAGGCCATGACCGGCGCGTTCAGACGCTCGGCCAGATCCGTGACCAGCGCGCTTGCCCCCTGCGCCCCGCTGCCGACCGCGATCATCGGCGATCTGGCCGCGGCAATCAGCTCTGCCGCCTTGTCGATGCCCGATGGATCCGCCTGGGGCGCAGGGATCGGCTCTGCGGTCACATCGCCGCTGGCCTCCTGCCGCCAGACATTCACAGGCACCTCAAGCCCCACAGGGCGCGGACGGCCGGACTGAAGCTGCCCCCAGGCCGAGCGCAGTTGCTCTGCTGCCGTGGCACCCTGGGTGATCATGTCAGATGATTTCGTCAGCGACGCCAGGGTGTCACTTTGCCCGGAAATCTCGTGCAAAAGCCCAAAACCCTTTTCGATGGCACCGCTCGGGATTTGCCCGATCAGGGACATCAGCGGGGCATTGACTGCAAAGGCCGTCGACAGGGCTGCTGTCCCGTTCAGAAATCCCGGTCCCGGCACGATTGAGAACGCCTGCGGCTGTCCCGTCGCCAGCGCAGCGCCAAGCGCCATATAGACCGCGCCCTGTTCATGGCGCGCATGGATCGGCGTCACCTGATCCTGAATGTCATACAGAGCGTTGAAAAAGTCGTCATTCTGCACGCCGGGCAGGCAATAAAGCTGATCGATTCCATTGGCGATCAACGAACGAGCGACAAGCTGTGCGACAGTCATGATGCATCCTCCAGCGTGCGGGTGACGGCCTGGACCAGCGCCGGTATATGCTCTTGCTGCAGCCCGGCGACATTCACGCGGCTGCTGGCAGGCATGAAGATCGCATGCTCGCGCCGCAAGGTTGCCACATCCTCCGCGCTCAGGCCGAGGATCGAGAACATGCCCCGGCATTTCTCCAGATGATCAAACCGTGTGCCATGACCGGCCTCGCGAAACGCCTGCGACAGCGATCTGCGCAAACCGGTCACCCGGTTGCGTGCGCCGTTCAACTCGTCCAGCCAGTTGGCCCGCAAGTCTTCATCCTGCAGGATCGTCGCGACGATGGCCGCACCGTGGTCGGGCGGCATCGAGTGGTTGACACGCGCCAGCGCCTTCATCTGACCCAGGGTCCGCAGGCTGGTGTCGCCGCTTTCGCTGCTGACCAGCAAAACCCCTGTGCGTTCATTGTAGATACCGAAGTTCTTGGAACACGAATAGCTCAGCAGCGCCTCGGGCATCTTTGAAAAGATCGCCCGCACCCCGTGCGCATCTTCCTCCAGGCCATCGCCAAAGCCCTGATACGCCATGTCGACGAACGGCACGATGCCCCGCTCTGCCAGAAGCGCAGCGACATCCGCCCAGTGCTCCGGCCCCAGATCGGCGCCTGTGGGGTTGTGGCAGCAGCCATGCAGCAAGATCACGTCGCCCGCAGGTATCTGCGCCAGCGCTGCCATCATCGCCGCCGTGTCAACAGAGCCGGTCTTTGCATCGTAATAGGGGTAGGTCTTGTGCGTCAGACCTGATTGCGTCAGCACCGGCACATGATTTGGCCAGGTCGGTCCCGGCACCCAGATCGTGCAATCGGGCCGTGCCCGTTTGATCAGCTCAAAGCCCAGGCGCAACGCACCGCTGCCACCCGGTGTCTGTATGCGCGCCAGCCGTCCGTCGCCGTCCAGCGCATCCGACAGATCGCCCAGCACCAGCCGGCTGACGCATGTCGAAAATGCGACATCGCCCAGGAGGCCCAGATACGCCTTGCTGTCGCGCTCTGCTGCCAGTCTTGCCTCTGCCGCCTGAACGGATGCCATGATCGGCGTGCGTCCTTGTGCATCGCGGTAAACGCCCACGCCCAGGTCGATCTTGCCTTGACGCGGGTCAGCCTTGAAATCCTGCGTGAGTTGCAAAATGCCATCCGGCTCGGGTAGGGGAAAATGCTGGAACACGCTATGCTTGCCTTCTATATGACTTGTCATTTAATAGTCGGGTAGCATTCCAGATCTGGGCGGTCAAGGAAAGGCTGCAAGCAATGGGGCAGGCGGAACATGGATGAGGTAAACGTGGCTGAACTGGATCTGCTGAACCTTGACGACATACCCTCAAGCGCGAATATCCTGTCGATCGCCATTCAGCGGGCGGCACGGTTGCTGCGTGCGGATCTGAACCGGGTGCTGATGTCCCATGGCGATCTTGGACTGGTGGATTTCCGGCTGCTGCGGGAGCTGAGCAAAGTGGTAGTCGCTACGCAAAAATCACTGATAAACAGCATTCAACTAGAGCAGGCGCAGGTCAGCCGCTCGCTTGCCTCGCTGGAAAAGCGGCAATTGGTCAGCTCGTGCACCTATCCCAAGGACCGCCGCGTTCGGTTGTTCACGATGGAGCCAAAAGGACGCGCGGCATTCGATGCGGTCCGGCCCAGGGTCATGGCTCACAACGCGCGGCTGACCGCAGGTCTGTCGCAGGCAGAACAGGCGGAGGTATTGCAGCAGCTTCAAAGCATCGTGCACAAATCGGCGCAGTCAGCGGATACGTCAGAATTATATGACGCGACAAGTTAATGCGGAGAATTGACACTGAGTAAGGCAGGCTCTAAGGCGCGATAAAGTCGCTCGCGATGGCGTTGAACAGGGCAGTTTTCTCCAGATGCGGCGCATGTGCACAGTCTGGCAGGACCGCGAGGCTGGACTGGCTGATCGATTGCCACAGCTGCTCTGTCTGGCGCCAGGAATAGGTGCGGTCCTGATCCCCCCAGATGATCAAGGTCTTGATCGTCAGCCCGGCAAGATGCGCGCTACCGTCCCACTGGTTCATGGCGTCCAGTCCCGAAAGAATGGCCTGCATCCCGCTGCGCTCTGCGATCTGAGCGCAGCCTTCATAGGCGTCGGCATTTTCCCGCTCCAGAAACCAGGTCGCCGCAATCCGCCGCGCCGTCGCGACCGCGCCATCGGCCTGCGCACGTTCTTTGGAGGTTTGAATAGTCTCGAACCGGCCAGGCAGGACACCCTGGGCGCCGGTTCCATAAAGCACCAACCGCGCGATCCGGCCTGCTGAGCGCGCCGCCATTTCCTGCGCGACCATGCCGCCCATGGAATGGCCCACAAGATAAAACCGCTCGATACCACGCGCGCTGAGCGCGTCCAGCACCCAATCGGCATAGCTTTCGATTGAGCCGAGCGCCTCAAGATGCGCGTTCTGGCCAAAACCAGGCAGGTCCAGCGCCACGACGTCCGCGCCATTGAACGCGCCTTGCTGGCCAGCCCATTGCCGGCTTCCACCCATGAAACCGTGCACAAAGACAACAGGTGTCATTTCCGTCCGCCCTGCACGATCCGGTCCAGGATCATGGCGCAGAAGAGGATGGAGAAACCGGCAAGGATACCCTGACCCACATTGGCGTATTGCAGCGCTTCCAGCACATCTTCGCCCAGTCCTTTCGCGCCGATCAGCGAGGCAACCACCACCATCGCAAGGCTAAGCATGATCGTCTGGTTGATCCCGGCCCGGATCGAGGGGCTGGCAAGCGGCAGATCCACTTTGGTCAATAGATACCATTTGTTCGCGCCAAAGCTGATGGCGGCTTCGCGCACGCTTTCGGGCACACCTCTGAGGCCGAGCACGGTCAGCCGCACCACGGGCGTTCCGCCAAAGATCATCGTGGTGACAACCGCCGCAGGTTTGCCAGTGCCGAAAAAGGCGATCACGGGGATCATGAAGACAAAGGCGGGCATTGTCTGCATGAAGTCCATGATCGGCTGGATAAAGGAATAAAACCGCGGGCGGCGCGCGGCGAACATGCCCAACGGGATGCCGATAAGGATCG
>JBCCUH010000018.1:0-14559 GCA_039197405.1 Pseudomonadota bacterium | reverse complement strand
GCGGCAATCTCTTCCACATGGGCGATACCGGCGGCGCTTTCGATGATCACCTCAAAGCTGATGCGTTTCTTGCGTCCCTTGGCCGCCTCAATCGCGGATACCAGTGCGTCCACGGCATAGATATCCGCCGCGCAGCCAACCGTGGGGATCATGATCTGGTCAAGCCGTTCGTCAGCCTGCTCCAGCAGATCAACCACGTCGCGATACCAGTAGGGGGTGTCCAGACCGTTGATGCGCACCGAGAGGGTCTTGGTGCCCCAATCCACCTCGCCAATCGCCTGAATGATGTTGGCGCGGGCGCGGTCCTTGTCAGTGGGGGCAACGCTGTCTTCGAGATCAAGGTTGATCACATCCGCAGCGCTGGCGGCCATTTTTTCAAATATGGCCGGGCGCGAGCCGGGACCGAAAAGCTGGCATCGGTTAGGGCGTGCAGGTGGGGTAGGTTGCAAACGGAAGCTCATGTCGGACCTCGGCAGTAACGAAATTACAATTCTGATTGCTCATTGGGTATTTTGTTGCGCGATGCCTTGCAAGGGATATTTCTGCGAGCGCAAAGAAGACGCTGCAATGCAGAAATGGCGGGCTGGATTGCGCGTTGCCGCACGCTTGCATGGAATTTTCTTCGAAGATAATAATCAAATACAAAAGAATATTCCAAGTCGGGAATACTGCCTGCGGAGATTGCAAGAAAATCGCGCGCGAATCTGGTCACCCTGCACCGGATTTGCGCCTTCTTTGGGGAGATACCATCATGATCGAGACACCATATCTGCTGTTTCTGGGCGATGCGCCCGACGCGCTTGCCGCGAAAGTTGCTCAAGGCATCAAGGACTGGCGCCCGGAGAATTCAGTCGGACAGTTCCGCCTGCCGGGCTGCGGGGCGGATCTGGGTCTGACAGACCTGACATTGGCCGAAGGTCTGCAAGCGGGGGCAAAGACGCTGGTGATCGGCGTGGCCAATCGCGGCGGTGTCATTTCCCAGGCGTGGAAAGACGTGCTGATCGAAGCGCTGGAAATGGGGTATGATCTGGCCTCCGGTCTGCACAACCTGCTGCGTGACGAGGGCGATCTGGTCGCAGCTGCGCAGACCCATGGCGGCACCCTGCATGATGTGCGCGTTCCAACCGTCGGTTACCCGATCGCCAATGGCGTCAAGCGCTCGGGCAAACGCTGCCTGGCAGTGGGCACCGATTGTTCCGTGGGCAAGATGTATACGGCCATGGCCATGGATGCGGAGATGAACAGGCGCGGGTTGAAATCCACCTTCCGCGCGACCGGGCAGACCGGCATCCTGATCACCGGCAGCGGCGTGCCGCTGGATGCGGTGATTGCCGATTTCATGGCGGGATCGATCGAATATCTGACACCGGACAATGACCCCGATCACTGGGACATGATCGAAGGGCAGGGCAGCCTCTTTCACGTCAGCTACTCGGGGGTGACCATGGCGCTTGTCCACGGTGGGCAGCCGGATGCGCTGATCCTCTGCCACGAGCCGACCCGCGATCACATGCGCGGTCTGCCGGGCTACAAGTTGCCCGCGCTGGAGGCACTGCGCGACACGGCGCTGCCCCTGGCCCGGGTGGCCAACCCGGCCTGTCAGGTGGTGGGCATTTCGGTGAACACGCAGCACCTGAGTGATGATGAGGCGCGGGCCTACTGCACAGAGGTCGAGGATCGCATGGGGCTGCCAACCGTCGATCCCTATCGTCACGGTGCGGGTCGCCTTTGTGACGCTTTGGATGCAATCTAAACCGGATGGCCTGGCGGAACGGTCGGGCCATTTGAGTTTATAGGCAAGATGAAGGGAGCGGTCATGCGCATTGATGTCACGCAGGATGTGTTCAGGCTGGCGCAGGTTTTCACAATCTCGCGCGGGTCTCGGACCGAGGCGAAAGTGCTGACCGTGACCATCAATGATGGCACCTATCAGGGCGTCGGCGAATGTGTGCCCTACGCGCGCTATGACGAAACGATGGACAGCGTCGAGGCAGAAATTCGCAGCCTGCCTGCGGATTTCGACCGTGTGGCGCTCTATGATCTGTTGCCGGCCGGTGCGGCGCGGAACGCTGTTGATTGCGCACTTTGGGATCTGGAGGCCAAGCGCGCCGGCAAGCGGGCCTATGAGCTGGCGGGGCTGGCCCGCCCCGGCCCGGAGATCACCGCCTATACGCTGTCGCTGGCCGAGCCGGACGCGATGCAAAAGCAGGCGGCGGAGAATGCCCACCGCCCCTTGCTGAAGATCAAGCTGGGCACGCCTGACGATATGCCGCGCCTTGAAGCGGTGCGCCGCGGCGCCCCTGCATCGCGGATCATCATTGATGCCAACGAGGGCTGGACGGCGGATGTCTATGCCGAACTTGCCCCGCATCTGGTGGGACTGGGGGTCGAGCTGGTCGAGCAACCGCTGCCCGCAGGCGAAGACGACGCATTGCTGGAGATCGAGCGCCCCTTGCCGGTCTGCGCTGATGAGGCGTGTCACGACCGCGCCAGCCTGCCAGCGCTGAAAGGCAAATACGATGTGGTCAATATCAAGCTGGACAAAACTGGCGGGCTGACCGAAGCGCTGGCTTTGCGCGACGCGGCGCTCAGGGACGGCTATCAGGTCATGGTCGGATGCATGGTCGGCTCTTCCCTGGCGATGGCGCCTGCGACGCTTGTTGCACAAGGCGCGCTGGTCACAGATCTTGACGGCCCGCTTCTGCTGGCCGAAGACCGGGACATGCCGTTGCACTTTGATGCGGAAGGGGTTCATCCACCGCTGCCTGCGCTTTGGGGGTGAGGCCATGCCGGAACGCGCGCTTATCGAAGGCAAGGCTGCCCTGATCGTTATCGACATTCAGGCATCCACTTTCGTGAATGATAGCCCGGAGCGTTCCATCCCCAACATGCCGGGCTACAAGGCCCGCATGCTGGAGGCGCGCAAGGCCATCGATGCCGCCCATGACGCAGCCATTCCGGTGATTTTCATTCAGGAAATCCATCGTCCCGATCTGGTGGATTTTGGCCGAGAGCTGGATGGCGATGAAGATATACATTGCCTGGCCGATAATCCCGAGACCGATCTTGCCTTCAGGGAAATGGACATTCGCCCCACCGATTACATTGTGCCCAAGCGGCGCTATTCTGCGTTCTTCGGCACTGATCTGGAAATCCTGCTTAAGGGTCTCAAGGCAGAGACGCTGATCCTTGTGGGCGGGCTGACAGATGTCTGCGTGCACTATACCTTCGTGGATGCGCATCAGCACGACTACTTCACGCGCGTGATTGAGGATTGCGTAGCAGGCTCCAGTGTGAAGGCGCATGACGCTTCGCTGAAGGCGATGGAGTATTTGCAAACCGGAGCCGTGCGCAGCCTTGCAGAGGTGGTGCAGGCTATGAAACACAGTGCCTGACGCGTGCAGCGACAGAATGCAGCGATAGAAATGAGGGACCAAGACATGACACGCACCGTATATGTGAATGGCGACTACCTGCCGGAAACCGAGGCCAGGATCTCGATCTTCGATCGCGGCTTTCTGATGGCTGACGGCGTTTATGAGGTCACCTCTGTGCTGGACGGCAAGCTGATCGATTTCGAGGGCCACGCCGTGCGCCTGCAACGCTCTCTGGATGAGCTGGATATGCGCAGCCCGATCAGCAAGGAGGACCTGCTGGAGGTTCACCGCGAGCTGGTACGTCTCAACGGCATTGAAGAAGGCATGATCTATCTGCAGATCACCCGCGGTGCACCGGGCGATCGGGATTTCGTTTTTCCCGACCCCGAAACGACCGTGCCGACCATCGTGCTATTCACCCAGAACAAGCCGGGGCTGGCCGACAGCCCTGCGGCCAGGACAGGGATGAAGGTCATCTCTATCGAGGATATCCGCTGGGGGCGCCGCGATATCAAGACGGTACAGCTGCTCTATCCCTCGATGGGCAAGATGATGGCCAAAAAGGCGGGCGCGGATGATGCCTGGATGATCGAGGACGGCTTTGTCACCGAAGGCACCTCCAACAATGCCTATATCGTCAAGGGCAACAAGATCATCACCCGTGCGCTCAGCAATGATATCCTGCATGGGATCACCCGCGCCGCGGTGCTGCGTTTCGCGAAAGAGGCGCAGATGGAAGTGGAAGAGCGTAACTTTACCATCGATGAGGCCAAAGAGGCGGATGAGGCGTTTATCACCTCGGCCTCCACCTTCGTGATGCCCGTGGTCGAGATTGACGGTGCGCAGCTGGGCGAGGGCGTGCCGGGCCGCGTTGCGCCGCGCCTGCGCGAGATTTATCTTGAGGAAAGCCGCAAGGCCGCAATCTAAGTTGCCGGTCTGACAGAAGCTGAACGCGCCTTTCGGGGCGCGTTTTGCATGTGCGGGCGCCGGATTGCGGCTGTCTGACCTCACAAAACGCGTGAAGTGGTGCCGCGAACAGGGCCCATTTACGCCCGCGGTGTCACCCGCCCGTGACAAATGCGGGCCGCGTATTACAAACTGCCCGGCCTGTCTCTGCGCCCTTGCACCAATCCTGTGCATTCGCGGACAGAGGCGGCTGAGTGATCACGGTGAAAAGTCATAAAAATCATTGAGTTATCGGAAATCCCGTCACGGGTGTGTGAGCGGTTCGGTAACAGTGTTTCAAGGCACCACGGCGCGGTGAACGCCCGTGTTTTGAAACCCGGGCTTTCGATGCGCAACTTGAGGTCACAGCAGGCGGACAAGCGCCGGCGAATAGAAAAAGAGCTTTAGTCTCATCATCGAAAGGACCACACCATGAAACTCGTATTTGCAACAACCGCCACCGCCCTGATCCTGGCCAGCTCGGCCTTTGCCATGACACCCAATGTCGTCACCGATCACCGCGCCGCTGCGCAAAACGCGATCGGTCAGGTGACCAGCGGCGCGCAGCAGGTAATCTCACTGGAGGCCTATGGGCTGGACGGTCGCTCCAAAGCGCTGCGCAAGAGCGATAGCGTTTCGGTCTATACATTCAGCGGCACTACCAAACCGGCTGACAGCACCGATATCCGGTAAGCCACCTGCTGGCCTGCCTCGGGGCAGGCCAGCACCCGCGCCGCAGGGCATGACGTCCTCTCCCCCTCACCAATGCCCTGCGGCCCTGCATGAAAACGTCGCTGACCTATCAAGGAGAAATTCCCATGTTCCGTACAATACCACTGGCAATTGCCATACTCTGTGTCGCATCATCGGCGTTCGCTTATGCCACACCCGGAGCTCCAGACAGGCCCGCAAAAGCGGCGTTGGGGTTGTCCGGGATCGTCGCTCCCGTCTCGATTGAGGTTCCGGCGGGACACATCCGGCTATCCAAAGCCGGTGGCAAGCGGCAGGTTTCATCCGGGAACTGAACGGCGCAACACCAGACATGGCCTTGCGACACCACATCTTTTTGATCGCGCAGCGCGGGCCCGCGTGAACGCGTGAGTTGACGGCAGGTTCCGCCAGCTCACAGGAACATGAGGAAATGTTTTTGGGAACGACATCGGCCGAGCCCGTGTTGTCCAATCACAACGGCTGCAACAGCAGTCATGGAAAACCGAAAACAAACGACAAGGAGTTACTCATGTTTTTCCGCACAGCACTCACCGCAACTGCTGCTTCGCTTCTGCTGATCGCTGGCACCGCCTCCGCCCAGAACGCGGCTGATCGTGTGACTGATCCGATTGCCGAGGCGCGGTCGGCGACTGGCGCCGTGAACACGGGCGCAGAAGTGATGACAACCGACGATGAATACCTGATCAACGGCCGCTCCAGCGCGACGCAGGACCAGGATGTTCTGAACATCACGGAATTCCCGGCGGACAGCGAAAAGAAACTGTCTGACCGCTACTAAATCTCCCCCGCATCGTCATGCGCCCCTGGCCCGCAGCACCATCGCTGCGGGCCTTTTTGCTTGAGTCAGGCAGGCACCGGCAGCGGCGCGAATTCGCGTGCGCGCTGCGGTCTGAAATCAGCCTCTTTGCGAAAAGTGGTTTTTCGCGCATCATCCCTGCAATTCGGACCGAAGTTGCTGGGAGTGTGGGTATGCGTAACGCCATAGGTGGGCTGGTTCTTCTGGCTGGGATTGGCGGATTGGGGCTGTGGGGCGCGAATTCGCATGCAGGCCGGATGGAACATCAGATCCGGCTGGCCGCGACATCCATCGCCAGCACTGCATTGCATGAGCTGACGGTCGAGGTGTCGGGACGCGATATCGCAGTCTCCGGGTCGGCGGATAGTGAGAGTGAAAAGCAGGACATTCTTGCCGCGCTCGATGCCGTGGAAGGCCGCCGGGTGGTTGTGGACAATTTGCAGGTGCTGCCGGTCGCCGAGCCCTTCAGCTTTGCCGTCACCCGCAAGGGAGGGCGCAGCATCATGCAGGGCCATGTGCCCAGTCAGGCGATGCGCGCGGCCCTCGCGGAAAGCGGCAGCGATGGCGCGGAGGGGCTGACGCTGGCTTCTGGCGCACCGGATCGCTGGGAAAGCGCTATAGGCGCCGGGCTGGCGGCCCTGACCAAGATGGAAGATGGGGCGCTGTCGGCGGAGGGGAAAAGCCTGCGGTTAAGCGGGATGGTCGATACGCCCGGTGACCGGGAGGCGATCCTTGCCGCGCTGACGCTGCCCGAAGGATATGAGCTGACCTCGGATATAGAGACGCGCGATGATGGGAAACCGGTCGATTTCACGGTGACCGTTGACGCAAACACTGGGGTGGCGGTTCAGGGCAAGCTGCCCGCCGGTCTGGATACTGCGCAAATTGCGGACGCTCTTGGTGTGAGCGCCGTGACAGGTGATGCCGCAGCAGGCGCGCCGGGAACACCGGAGGCGGCGCAGGCGGCCTTGTCGGCTCTGGCAGGCTGGCTTGCCGAGTTCGAACAGCTTTCATTGCGGCAGCAGGGCGACGGGATCCGCCTGACAGGAGAGGTCACGCCGGGCGCTGATCCTGCGCTGATGACGCGCGCGATGCAGGATGATCTTGGCGCTGGCATCGACATTGATCTCAGCGAGATGCGCAACGCACCTGCGCGCGGGACGGCGCGCACCAATGCGATCACCGGTGTGCAGGAGCGATTTGTCAGCGGTTACTGGCTGCCGGATGTGTCCTTCTCCCCGTCGCTGAAGGCCTGCGGCCAGCAATCGGACAGCATGCTGAAGCGGGCGAAGATCACGTTTCTCAGTGGCTCGGCGCAGTTGGGGCCGAGGGCCATCCGCGCGGTCAACGCGGTGGCCTCTGTGATGCGGCGCTGCGTGCTGGAGGCGGGCCTGCGCGCCGAGATCGGCGGACATACCGATACCACCGGCAGCGGCAACTATCAGTTGAGCGCGGATCGCGCCGTCGTGGTGCGCGCGGCGATGATCGCCCGCGGTGTTCCCGCGGCGGCTCTGGAGGCAGTGGGCTACGGCCCATCGAAACCGATTGCCGACAATGCGACCGAGACCGGGCGCGCGGCAAACCGGCGGACAACAATCAGATGGGCTCGGCAGTGAGCAACGACAGGAGGTGACTATGTTTCGGGAGTGGGGATTTTTGATCAGTGAGATGATCGTGCTGATTGTGCTGGCCGCTTTGCTGGGGCTTTTTGTCGGCTGGCTGATCTGGGGGCGGCGTGGTGCCGCCCGCGAGGAGGCTGAAGAGGTGACGCGGCTGGAACGCGCCCTATCCGAGTGCCGCGCGGAGCAGGCCCGCAAGGATGCGCGGATTGCCGAACTGATGGCCGCCGCCGAAAACACGCCAGTTGCAGAAGATGCACCTGCGGCGGAGGTTGATTATGACGGGGATGGTGTGCTGGAAGGTCCAGATGAAGGTGTGCGCCCTGAAGGTCTGAGCGCCGCGCGGGAGGGTCAGCCTGATGATCTCAAACAGATCAAGGGCATCGGGCCCAAGCTGGAGCAGCTGTGCAACGCTCTGGGCTTTTTCCATTTTGACCAGATTGCCGGCTGGACGCCGGATGAGGTGGCCTGGGTTGATGCCAATCTTGAAGGGTTCAAGGGCCGGGTCAGCCGCGATGACTGGATTGCGCAGGCCAGAACGCTGGCCGCGGGCGGGCAGACAGAGTTTTCCAGACGCGTCGAAGACGGGGATGTCTACTGAAGATTTGCGCCGCGCTTTGCGCGTCGCCGGGGGGCGAATTTTAGACTAAAATTCGCCCGGGCGGGGGCCAGCCCCCGCGCCCCCGAGGTATTTGCAGCAAGAGGAAAGCCGGAGTGTCTGGGTCAGCTGCTGTGCTGGTGCGACACTTCGAAGGCGGCTTTCTGGGCCTCTGTCGCTTCGGTCTGGTGTTTGTCTTTCCATTCCGAATAGGGCATGCCGTAGACGGTTTCGCGGGCGGCCTCCTTGCTCATCTCGACGCCTTTCGCCTCTGCCGCTTCCTGATACCAGTTCGACAGGCAGTTGCGGCAGAATCCGGCCAGGTTCATCATATCGATGTTCTGCACATCCGTGCGCTTTGCGAGGTGATCGCGCAGGCGGCGAAAGGCGGCGGCTTCCAGTTCAAGTTGCGTTTGTGCGTCCATGGTCATCTCTCCTTAGGCTGAACCGCTTTGTGCAGGCTCTCATGGATTGGTGGCAGCCAGCGCTGCTGCCAGTTTGGAGGCAAGCCGCGCGGCCCACTGCCGCTGCTGTGCCCCGGTGTCGATCAGGTCGTTGCGCAGCTCGATCAGCACATTCAGCCGGCCGTGATGCAGCGCGTGTTTGTCAATGGCATCGCCGGGCAGATGGCCCTTGTACGGCTCGTTGTCACCGACGGTCAAATCCGGCTCGGCCCGCAGCGCATCCATCAGCGGATGGGCCAGCCGCGCATCATAGGCATAAAGCACGCCAACCTGCCAGGGTCTGGGCGCGCGCCCGCGCAGTTGCGGCGTAAAGGAATGCACTGCGCAGATCACCGTGTCCTCCTGTCTTGCGGCCAGCGCGCTTAGCGCCTGATGATAGGGGTGGTAGCAGGCGTCCAGCCGCTTTTGCCGCTCTGCGTCTCCCGCATGGCGATTGGCCGGGATGATCGTGCCGTCGTAAAGCTTCATCAATAGCGTCGGGTCCGCTTCGCCGCGATTGGGGTCAATCACCAGCCGCGAGAAATTGGCGCAGATCACCGGGCTGTCCAGTTCCTCGCCCAGCGCCTGCGCTACGCCGCTGGCCCCAATGTCATAGGCGATGTGGCGCTGCATGTCCTCCGGCGCCATCCCCAGATCGCCGCCGCCCACGAATTGCGGAACCGTATTGGCCGCGTGATCGCAGGTGATCAGCCATTTGCCCGGACGGGTGTTGCCGTAGATGTGAAAGGGCTGATAAGTCATGCTGGCGTCCGAATTGGTCTTTCGACTTCCATATGCCAGTTGCCTGCCAATGGGAAATGCGTAATAAGGCCCGGGATGTGTTAGCGTTAACGGCCTTGGCGGCCAAGTGACGGGTCCAGCCATCTGATCCAGGCAGCTGATACCGGATAAGGGAATGTCTATGAGACGATTGCGCAATGTGAAGATCGTGGCCACGCTGGGCCCGGCCTCCAGCGACTATGCGACCATCAAGGCCCTGCATGAAGCGGGCGCCGATGTGTTTCGCCTGAACATGAGCCACGGCAGCCATGACGAAATCCGCGAACGCCACAAGATCATCCGCAAGGTTGAAGAAGATCTCGACAGCCCGATTGGCATCCTGGCTGATTTGCAGGGGCCTAAACTGCGGGTTGGTGAATTTGCAAACGGCGAGGAAGAGCTGGAGGAAGGCGCGGAGTTTCGCCTTGATCTTGATACTGCTGCGGGCGATGCATCCCGTGTTTGCCTGCCGCATCCTGAAATTTTCGCGGCCCTGCAGGCGGGGGCCTGCCTGCTGGTCAATGACGGGAAAATCCGTCTGAAGGTCAAATCCTGCGGCTCCGATTTTGCCGATTGCGAGGTGATCACCGGCGGGACGATCTCCAATCGCAAGGGGGTGAATGTCCCCGATGTGGTTCTGCCGCTGGCGGCCTTGTCCGAGAAAGACCTCAAGGATCTCGAATTCGTGTGCGAGCTGGGCGTGGACTGGCTGGCGCTGTCTTTCGTGCAGCGCGCCAAGGACGTCTGGGACGCGCGTGATCTGGTCAATGGCCGCGCCGCGATCCTCAGCAAGATCGAGAAACCCTCGGCGGTCAAAAGTTTTGAGGAAATTCTCGACGCATCCGATGGGATCATGGTGGCGCGTGGCGATCTGGGTGTCGAACTGCCAGTGCAGAATGTCCCGCCCATTCAAAAGCGTCTGGTGCGCAAATGCCGCGCCGCGGCCAAACCGGTGATCGTGGCCACGCAAATGCTGGAATCGATGATCGAAAGCCCGATGCCGACGCGCGCCGAGGTTTCCGATGTGGCCACCGCAATCTATGAGGGATCGGATGCGATTATGCTCAGCGCGGAAAGTGCCGCCGGGCAGTACCCGATCGAGGCGGTCACGACGATGGACAATGTGGCCCGCGAAGTGGAAAGCGATCCGACCTATACCGAGATCATCGAAGCCTCGCGCACGGCCAAACGCACCACCGTGGCCGACGGCATCGTGGCGGCGGCGCGCGAGATTGCCGAGACGACGGATATCAAGGCGATCTGCTGTTTCACGCAAAGCGGGTCAACCGCGTTGCTGACCGCGCGCGAGCGACCGCGGGTGCCGATCATCGCGATGACACCGCTGAAACGTACCGCGCGCCGGATGGCGCTGACATGGGGCACGCTGTGTGTGCAGACAGGCAACGTCGAGCGCTTCAAGACAGCAGTTGTCTCGGCGGCCCGTGCCGCGCGCTCCAGCGGGATTGCCGCGCGGGAAGACCAGATCGTTGTCACCGCAGGTGTGCCGTTCAATCAGACGGGCACCACCAACATCCTCAGGGTTGCACCCTGTGAGGAGCGTTTGATTTTCGCCTCTGATCCAGAGTAGCCTTTGCCAGTTGTTACTGGCGGGGCAGGTGTATGGACCATGATTTGGCACTGGTGATCGGGTTGGTGGTCTCTGTCTTCTCGGTCCCCGCAATGGTCTCTGCCTTTTCCGAAGGGCGGGTGCCCCGTGTCGCCGCAATCGCCATCCTGATCGGCGGCGGGCTTGCCGCTTGGGCGATCACTGGCAAGCCGGGCGGTTACACGATGGAGCAAATCCCCGAAGTTTTCGTGCAGGTCGTGCGCGATCTGCTGAAGTGACGCCTGCCGGGGTCTGCGAGGTGAGCCATCCGGATATCGCGATCATCGGTGCAGGTATCGCGGGGCTGTCCGCAGCGGTGGCCCTGGCAGAGAAAGGCATCACCGCAAAGGTCTTTGAGGCCGCGCCAAGACTGGCGCCCATGGGTACCAGCCTGTCGATCTGGCCCAATGCGATGCGCTGTCTGGACGATTGGGGGCTTGCGCAGGACGTGGCGCGGGCTGGCGCGCCCATCACCCATGTGGCCTGGCGCGATCCGTCGGGACGTGCGTTCTTCGCTCATGACATGTCCCGGCTCTATGAGCGCTTTGAGCAGCCCGGCATCTGCGTGCGCCGCTCTGATATCCACGACATATTGGCCGGGGCCGTTCCGAAGGGCAGCTTGCATCTGGGCCACGCACTGGAAACATGTTCCGAAAAGGACGGGCAGGTGCAGCTGCGCTTTGCCAATGGCGAAACACATGGCGCTGACATGGTCATCGCAGCGGACGGGCTGTGGTCCGATCTGCGCCAAAAGCTACTGCCGCAGCTTGCGCCGAAATACTCCGGCTATGGCGCCTTTCTGGGGCTGTCACCCGCGCCTGCGCCTGCCGGTCGCAGCGGTGAGGCGGGCGAATATATCGGGGCCAAAGCGCGCATCGGCGTGTTCGAGACCGGGCGCGATACGCGTTACTGGTTTGTCGTTGCCAATGACAGCGACCCGCATCCCTCGGCGCGCCCTGCCAAACTGTCTGATGTTTTGCCGCATCTGGAGGGTTGGCCGGAGGCACTGCGCACGCTGGTGCAGCAAACCGCGTCAGAGCATCTGATCCACGCCTCATTCTATCAGTGCAACGTCAAGGGGCCCTGGGGCGCCGGGCGCGTTCTGTGCATCGGTGATGCCATGCATCCCTTCGTGCCCAACCTCGGGCAAGGGGCCTGTCAGGCGATAGAGGATGGGCATGTGCTGGCGGAAGGAATAGCCGCTGGGATCGAACCAGCGCGCATGCCGGACTGGATGGCCCGGCAGCGCGGCAAACGCGTGTTGGATCTGCAACAGCAGGCCGCCAAGATCGGCGATCTTGTGCAGGGCATGGGCGGCTGGCATATGCCGATCCTGAAAGCCACGCGACTGCTCCCCGATATGGGGGTGATGAACCGCTCGTTTGCCGCGCAATTCCAGATGCCGGACATCCGCCTTTAGATTCCCTCTTGCACTGCAGGGGGCAGCCCTTTATAGCCGCCTCTCGTACCGCGCGTCCGGCCCAGATGGCATGCCGAGTCGCGTATCCGCGTACCCTAATGAAGGAGACGGAAATGCCTAAGATGAAGACAAAGTCGAGCGCCAAGAAGCGCTTCAAGGTGACCGCCACCGGGAAGGTCCTCGCGGGCCAGGCCGGTAAGCGCCACGGCATGATCAAACGCACCCGTAAATTTATTCGCAATGCGCGCGGTACAACCACGCTCAGCGCACCGGATGCAAAAATCGTCAAGGGCTTCATGCCCTACGACCGCTAAGAGGAGTTTGATACATGTCTCGCGTTAAAGGTGGAACCACAACTCACGCTCGTCACAAGAAGGTCGTCAAGGCGGCGAAAGGCTACTATGGCCGTCGCAAGAACACCTTCAAGGTTGCCCGTCAGGCAGTCGACAAGGCGAACCAATATGCAACCCGCGACCGCAAGAACCGCAAGCGCAATTTCCGCGCGCTGTGGATCCAGCGGATCAACGCAGCCGTGCGCAGCCACGACGAGGCGCTGACATACAGCCGCTTCATCAACGGTCTGACGCTGGCGGGTATCGAAGTGGACCGCAAGGTTCTGGCCGATCTGGCCGTGCACGAACCCGAAGCATTCGGTGCGATTGTCGATCAGGCGAAATCTGCACTGGCCGCGTAAGCGACAATTCCCAAGTTTCAGCAAAAGGCCCGGACCTCCGCAACGAGGTTTGGGCTTTTTTCATTGCGGCAGCGCCTGACGTTTCGCACGCGCCCGTCCAAACTCAGCTTGCAGCGCGCACATGGCGCAGGCACAATCCGGCAATGACCTACACCCTACACAGTCGCCTCGGCTCTGGTGGATTTGCCGTCGAAGCCGTCCTGACGGCAGCGGGCATCAAGTTTGACTATCACCCGATGGCGTCCAAACCCGATGTTCCCCTGGGACCCGGCATCGCGCATCTGAACCCCTGGCAGCAGGTGCCGGTGCTTGAACTGGAAGATGGCACCATCATCACCGAAACCGCGGCCATCCTCACGTATCTGTCGCAGAAGGAAGCCTCCCTCAAAAACGGGCCGGTGCTCTGGGTGGATGATCCTGCGCAATTCCTGCGCTGGTCGGTGTTCCTATCCGTCAACATCTACGAGGGCATTCTGCGGAAAAGCTACCCGGCCCGTTATGTCAGCGGATATCCGGCCAGTGCTGCCCCTTTGATCACCGGGTCGGTGCGCGATGCGGCCATTCGCCGGGTGCATGAGGCATTTACCTGTATCGAGCAGGCAACCTCCGATCACGCTTTTCTGCTGGGCGAGCGGATGTCTCCCTGCGACGTCTTTCTCGCGATGCTCTACGCCTGGCACAATCAAAGGCCCGATCTGCCCAAATGCACATGGATCACCCGGCAGGTCGCCACCCATGAGGCAATCCGCCCGATCTGGAAGCGAAATTTCCACGACCGCCTCGATTTCAAATGGCACGAGCTGTGACGGCTCAGGGTTTCGAGTTGACTTGCGGCGCTGCCCCGCTGGGGCGCGACAGGATATAAAGGCTGGCGCCCGACATGCAGATGATCTGAATGGCCAGAATACCCGGCGCAACCCCGGCAAAAAGGCTTAGCCCCAGGGCCGCGATCATCATCACATGGGCGACGATCTTGTACCGCAGGGCGATGGCCCCATGCGCCCGCCAATCGGCAATGATCGGACCAAACACGCGGTGGCTTTCCAGCTTTCGCGCCGCAGAGGGCCAGGCCTTCGTGAACGCAAAGGCTGCGAGAATGACAAAGGGCGTCGTCGGCAGGACCGGAAGCACGATCCCGATGGTGCCGCACAAAAGCGCGGTGCATCCGATCACCAACCAGATCACCCGCATGGGTGCACCAAACCGCACGTTGCTTTGCCTCCTGACAAACATGATGCGGGCAAGCCGGCCTGACGCAGGCACCGCCCTTCGGCCTTCAGCGCTATCACAGCGCGATAGGGGCGAACACTGTAAATCAAACGCACCCGGGCGCCGGGGCCGGGGTACGCGCAGTTTGTCAGGCAAGCGGCCGGTCTCGGTCAGCCCTGGATCATCGACTTGCATCCGCGATGGGCGTTGCGCCCGCCAATGTGATGCGGGTTCTGGATCAGCATCCACACAGGGCGCTGTCCGGGGGCCTGAGTGCGGGTGTACGAACAGCCATCCGCCGTAGTCATCCATTGCTGGCCGATGGTGGTCGCGCCCAGCG
>JBCCUH010000017.1:0-14609 GCA_039197405.1 Pseudomonadota bacterium | reverse complement strand
GTAAATTGGTCACGCCTCTATATCTGGCGGAGGCTCGGCCATTCCCGCCGATATCTAGCGGAATTCTGCGATATCTTGCGCGGTGAACGTCTGTGTCTTTTGCGCCATTCCGCCCAAGTCTGACGAATCGCAGAATTTTTTCCCTATGAAATGCGGCCATTTATTGTTAACTCTCGGGCATAATGAAGAACGGCACGTCCAAAAAGGACGGCCTGAGGTAGAGCGGTATAGGTCATGAAAACGATAGATTTCGTTGCCCGTCGTGGTGTGGGTAGTGTTGAGCGCGGGTCTGTTCAGGCAGATGCCGCAGAGACGTATGTGAACATGGGATCAGGTGTTGAGTTTTCTCTCAACCTGACACCGGGCGATCTTCAGTCTTACAGTCGCGATGGCAATAACCTGTCGATCATTCTGGCCGACGGGCGCGTCATTGTTCTGGAGGGCTATTTTGTCGGCCCCGACCAGAACCCCAATCGGCTGTTCATCAGCTCCGGTGGCACGCTGAACGAAGTGACCTTTATCGAAGGGGCAGACAATGCGCTTTTCGCGCAATACGGGTCGACCGCAGAGTGGGGCAAATGGAGCCCGTCTGACGATCTGATTTTCGTAGATGATCCAAACCTGATGGCAGCCGGGCCGATCGATGCCGATCAGGACGTGTCGATGCTGGGCGCGGGCCTTTTGGGTGGCGCAGGCCTTTTGGGTGGCGCCGGAGCCGGAACGGCCGCGATTGTCGCGGGCGGCACGGGTGCGGCGCTGCTGGCATCGGGTAACTCCAATGACTCGGGTGCAGCGGCGCCCGCCGGTACCACACCGACCGTGGGTGGCAGTACGGCAACATCGACCAACACCAGCTCGACCAGCACCGGCACCGGAGGCGGTGGCGGTGGTAATCCCGGTGGCGGCGGCGGTGGGGGCAACCCTGGCGGCGGCGGTGGAGGTGGCGGCGGCGGTGGCCGAACGCCCCCGACCGTGAACGGCACCGGTACCACGCAAACAATCGGCGGCGATGCGGTGACGCCTGCGCAGCAGGTTGTCACGGTTACTGGTACCGCGATGCCGGGATCGAGTGTCACGGTTGTCGTGGGCGGCAAGACCGTCACGACCACATCCGACGCAAGCGGCAACTGGAGCGCAGGGTTCTCGGGCACCAACTGGCCCGGTGACGGAAGCCACACTGCCAATGTCACCGTTGTTGAAACCAGCGGGATCACGACATCGCTGGTCGGCCAATCGGTCGTCATCGATCTCACCCCGCCGCCGGTAACGGCAGAGGTCGGTGTCAAATCGGTCAACTACGTGGTCAATGACACGGACATGTCCGATGGCAAGGTGTCTGTCGGCGGCAAGGGCGAAGCTGGCGCAACCGTGACTGTGACAGCGCAGGGCGGTGCCAGCCAAACAACGACAGTGGATGCCAATGGCAACTGGTCCGTCGATTTCAGCGCAGCTGACGTTGGCGGCGCAGGCGACCGCGATGTTCCGATCACCATCGTTTCCTCCGATGCATATGGCAACACCACGACGATCAGTGACACGATCGAGATCGACACGATCACCGATGTTGCCTTCAACTCCGGTGTCTCGGGCGGCACAGATCATGTGGCTAACCTTGCCGAGGCGGGACCGGCCACAGCCGGGCTGGTACTGACCGGCACGTCTGAAGTGGGCTCTACTTCCGTCAATGTCACGCTGAACGGCAATGTTCAGGCGGCGTCCATTGATCCGGCAACTGGCAACTGGACGGTGACTTTCCCGCCGGGCACCTACGCGCAGGGCACCAATACCTACACTGCGTCTGCGGTGGCGACCGATGCCCATGGCAACACGGACACGGCCACCATGGCGGTGCGCGTCGATACCGAAGTCACCAACCTGACCGCCTCCAACGCGGCAGCGACCGGCTCGGATAATATCGTGGGCCTGGATGACGCAGATGGCGGTATCACGCTGACCGGCACGATGGAGCCAGACTGGACCGACGTTGCAGGTCAATCGAGCGTCGTGGTCAATTTCAACGGCACCAACTACACGGCGACTGTCAATCAGACCACCGGCGCCTGGACTGTCGATGTTCCTGAGGCTGCTGTGCCGCAGGGCTATCAGGGCAACTTCCAGTACACCGTGACCGGCACAGATGCGGTGGGCAATGCCCGCTCGATCACGCCGAGCATCGCAATTGACACAAAAGCCCCGGACGGTGCTGATTTCGTCGGCTTCTCGGCCAATGTGAACAATGGTGTCACCGAGTATTACGACTTCGACATCGAAAAGCCGTCAGATACTCTGGGCGTGGCCCGTGTGGAAGCGAACGGGTCCGTGACCAATCTGGTTGCCGATACGGCGCAGCAGTTCAACGACTATGGCACCAGCGCCGTGCGCAACCAGCCGAACCAGCTGCGCATCACGCTGGATGACGAGATGTCCAATGGTCAGAACCTGATCGTGACTGATACGGATGCGGCCAGCAACCAGACCGGCACGCTGGTAATCCTGGAAGGCGGGCCGGTTCAGCAGAACGTCAGCAACGCCAATCTTGGCAAATACGATATCGACACAATCGATATGCGGGTGACAGATTCGACGCTGACCCTGACCGAGGCCGATATCAAGGCGTTGTCAGACAATACCGACACGGTGATGATCCGGGGCGAGACCAATTCTGCCGATACGGTGAATATCGTCGGTGCAACGGCGAACGGTCAGACCGTGGCGGATGGGGTAACCTACAACGTCTACAATCTCGGCACCTCCACGGTTTATATCGAAGACGACATCACCTCGGTGAACATCGTATAGAGCGATGCATTGGCGGCGCGCGGCCCAAAGACGGGCGGCGCGCCCCGAACGACAAAAAGAATGAGCGCAAAAGCTCGGTTGAGGCGGTATCAGGTGAGAAAGTCAGGAACATGGGGAAGACGCGTAAGGCCACTCGCGGCATAGTCGCAGCGGGCCTGCTAATGGGCTTGCCCGGGTGCATGAGCACCCTGTCAGAGGATATTCCGTTTGTCGCGCGTCTCAACACCGCGCAGGCAGATCAAGGCGCGAGCGCAGGCGCCGAAAGCCAGACCAGCGGTCAGGGCTTTTCGCTTTTTCAGCGCAAGGATGACAGCGGTGACGACGGCGGCGCCCAGAAAAAGCAAGCCAGCAACCCGTTCAAGGGATTGTTCCAGAAGAAAGATAGAGCGGCAGAGGACAAGACCGAGACGGCCTCGCGCAATGGCGGTCTGGGCCTTTTTGGCGCCGGCAAAAGCGATGCAGACATCGCTGTCCAGCAAAATGCGGAAAGCGTGATCATCTCGAACCTGCAGGTGCGCCGGTCGATCATTCCCGCAGGGTCCTCTTATGACAGCGTGGCTTCGGCGGTGCTGGCCGCCAATTCGCGCGCAGCCGAAGCCGAATTGCGCGCCGCTCGCCTGCGCGCCGTTGCCGCATCCAAGAACTGGCTGCCGTCGATTGGCCCCTCCATCAGCCTCAGCTCGCTGGGCGAGTTGGTGGCAAACCTGATCGTAGAGCAGGTGCTTTTCGACAATGGGCGCAAGAAAGCCGAACGCGCCTTTGCCGCAGCAGATGTGGAAGTGGCCGCAGTGACGCTGAGCCAGGACACCAACATGCGTGTGTTCACGGCGCTTGATTTATACCTGAAAAGCCAGGAAGCGACGGAGAAATCGCGCCTGTCGACCACCGCCTTCAACGACATGAGCCACTTTGAATACATCATGACCGAGCGTGTGCGCGGCGGTGTGTCAGATCGCTCTGACCTGGTTGTGCTGCGTCAGAAGCTGGCAGAGATCCGCAGCGATATGGCCTCCAACAGCGAGGCGAGCACCACGGCCCTTGCCGAGCTGAACGCCATGTCCGTGCGCGATCTGAGCGGTGTCTCGGGGCTGTCGGATTTCAACGTCAATGGCCTAAGCAGCAAGCCGTTGCCGATCCTTCTGGCAGAAGCCGAGAAAGAGCGGGCGGTGGCTGCGGCAACAATGGAACGCGCATCCAACCTGCCGGGGCTCAAGGCGGTGGGCAGCACGGGCACCAGTGGCAACCAAGTGGGCTTGCAGGTGGCCTCCGATCAGCTTTTCGGGTTTGGCACGGGCGCGACGCTGAAGGCGATTGAAGCCACCAAGGACGGCGCACAGCGCAAGGTGGGACAGGCGCGGGAGGACAGCGATCGCCGCTTGCGTTCGCTTGAGGCAGAGCTGCGTGGTGTGCAGCGTCAGTCGAAAGAAGCCAGCGCCCTGTCGAGCCAGTCCAAGAAGAACCTCGATCTTTTCCAGGCGCAGTACAAGGCGGGCACGCGGCAGGTCATGGATGTCGTAGGGGTTTACCAAACCTACGCGCGTCAGCAATCCAGCGCGGCAACGCTGAAATATCGCGCGGCACGTATCAAGCTTGAGATTGCCCGCGAAATGGGCCTGCTGGCGAGTGGACGGGACATCTGATGGCGCGCAGTTTCCGCATACCCACGATCATTCAGGGCGGCAAAGCCATTCTGGAAACCCTCTCGACCGGGGTGGCGCCAGAACAGACAGCCGGACCGCAGCCTGCTCGCACCGCTCCACAAGCCGGACAACTGCGTATGGCAGAGCCGGTCACAGACGCGTCCGAGCCGGACGTTCCAGTGCAGCCGGTGCCAGCCTCGCCGCGCCAGCCGCAGCAGAAAAGCGATGCGCCGCGCTATTCGCAGAGAGTGCGCAACCGGGCCGATCTGATCCGGCTCTACGCCTCTATTCTGGGTGTGCAGGCGGTGCAGGCCGATTTGCTGGAAACCGTGGCGTCGGCCAGTGATGCAGGCGATGACATGGCGCCCGATGGCTGGGTGCAGGGGTTGCGCCGGGCAGGGCTGCGCGCCGAAACCGGTCATGTGAACGATCTGACAGTGGATCTGTGGCCAGCGATTGCCCAGATGACCAGCGGGCAGTTTGTTCTGGTGCTGGGACAGGCGCGCGACGACGTTGCCATTTATGATCCAAGCTGCCCGGATAACCGTGCGCTGGTACCTTTTGCCGAGTTCAATCCGTATTTTTCCGGAACCATCATCAAGGCCGAAGCGCTGCTGGAACAGATCAGCGATGCCCATAAAGAGGCGACGCTGAAAGAACATTGGTTCTGGGGTCAGTTCGGCAAGTTCAGGCGCAACTTCGGCGAGGTCGTTCTGGGATCATTCGTGGCCAATGTGCTGGCCGTGGCGGTCGCGCTATTTGCGCTGCAGGTCTACGACCGCGTGATCCCGCATCAGTCGGAAGCCACGCTTTGGGTGCTGGCCGGGGGCGCGGGCATCGCGCTGATGATGGAAGCCTTGCTGAAAGTGGCGCGCGCGCGCCTGCTGGACGGGGCGGGGCGGCAGATCGAACTGGACGTGCAGGCGACGCTGATGGAGCGGCTGCTTGGCATGCGCTCTGATCTCAAGGGACGCTCGCCCAGTCAGCTTTTCTCGGCCATGCGCGAGTTTGGCTCGGTGCGCGAATTCTTCACCGCCTCCACCGTTGGCACGATCACCGACATTCCCTTCATTTTCCTCTTTTTGCTGCTGGTCGCCTCCATCGCGGGACCGATTGTCTGGATCCTCATTCTGGGCGGTATCGTGATGGTTCTGCCCAGCTATTTTCTGCAAAAGAAGATGATTCGCCTGACCGAAGAAACCCAGGGCGCTTCGGCCAAAGCCGCGCGGCTTCTGCAAGAGGCGCTCTTTGAGCTTGATACGGTCAAGACCCAGCGCGCCGAAGACCGCGTGCGCCGCATGTGGGCAGAGCTGACGACGCTGTCGGCGATGAAATCCTCCGAGCAGCGCAAGCTGTCCTCATCGCTGACATTCTGGTCGCAGGGCATCCAGCAGGCCACCTATGTCAGCGCAGTTGTCGCTGGTGCCTATATGGTCTTTGCCGGGCAATTCACCGTCGGCTCCATCATTGCCACGGGCATTCTGACCTCGCGGACCCTGGCGCCGCTGACGCAGTTGGCGGGCACCATGGCGCGCTGGGGCAATGTGAAATCCGCGCTGGACGGTCTGGACAGCATCGCCGATGCACCGCAGGACGCCGAAGCGGGCCGCACCTATATGCGCCGCGAGGCATTGGCGGGGCATTTCGAGCTACGCGATGTGGAATTCCGCTATGAGGATGATGGCGCGCCGACACTGGATATCGCGGGCGTTCAGTTGAACCCCGGTCAATCGGTTGCCGTGCTGGGGGCCAATGGCTCGGGCAAATCGACGCTGCTCAAGCTTCTGTCGGGTCTTTATGCCCCGACCGGCGGGCGGGTGATGATCGACGGCACCGAGATGAACCAGATCGAGCCGCGCGATCTGCGCCGTCTCATTGGCTATCTGGGTCAAGACGTACGCCTCTTCTCCGGCACGCTGCGCGACAACCTGAACCTGAACCTGCTGGAACGCGATGATGAGCGGCTGATGGACGCGCTCGATTTTGCCGGGCTGGGCCAATACGTCAAAGCGCATCCCAAGGGGCTGGATCTGCAGATCTACGATGGCGGCGCGGGGCTGTCGATTGGCCAGCGGCAATCTATCGGCTGGGCGCGGCTCTGGCTGCAGGACCCAAAGATCTGCCTGCTGGATGAACCCACAGCGGCGCTGGACCAGACGCTGGAGAAAACCCTGGTCAGCCGGCTGGAGACCTGGCTCAAAGGCCGCACAGCCGTGATCGCCACCCACCGCGTGCCGATCCTGTCGCTGACAGAGCGCACGCTGATCTTGCAAAATGGCCGCATGGCCGTGGACGGGCCGCGCGATCAGGTGCTGGCGCATCTGAGCAAGGCCAATGGAACGAATGGATAAGCGATGAGCGCAGCAGGCATGACCAATCTGACCGGGCAATTGGGCGAACGCACCCGCGGTGCAAGCCTGATGATCTGGCTTTGCGCGGGCACTGTCTGGCTGTTCATCATGTGGGCGGCCTTTGCCTGGATCGACGAAATCGTGCGCGCCGACGGCAGTTTCATCTCATCCTCGCGGCCGCAGATTATCCAGAACCTCGAAGGCGGTATTCTGGCCGAGCTGTCGGTGAAAGAGGGCGATGAGGTGCTGAAAGGCGATGTGCTGGCGCGGCTGCAAAGCACGCAGTTTCAGTCGTCCGTGGATGATCTGAGCGAACAGATCACCGGCTATGATGTGCGCCGTTTGCGGCTGGAGGCCGAGCTGGCCGGTCAATTTGACTTCGATATCCCGGTGGAGCTGATGCGCTCTGCACCCGGCATGGTGGCATCGGAAAAAGCCTTGCTGCGCGCGCGGCAGACGGATTTCGTGGCGCGCCGCGACGGGGCACAATCGGTGCTGGACGAAGCGGCCAAAGAACGCGACGTGATGGAAAAGATGTACAAACGCGAGATCGTATCGCTGATCGAGACGACCCGCGCCCGCAAGGCCTATGCGGATGCCAAGATCAAATATGACGAGGTGGTCACTCAGACCGAGCTGGATCGCGCGCAGGAATACTCTGATGTGCTCAAGGAACTGGCCACGCTGAAGCAAAACCTCAAGGCGTCGCAGGATCAGCTGTCGCGCACGGTTCTGATCAGCCCGATGCGCGGGGTTGTCAATAATCTCAGCGTCACCACCATCGGCGGCGTGGTGCGGCCCGGCGAAGAAATCCTGCAGATCATTCCGCTGGATGAAGAGCTGTTTGTCGAAGCGCGGGTAAAACCGGAGAATATCGCCAACATCAGGCGCGGGCAGGAAGCGACCATCAAGCTCAGCGCCTATGACTACACCATCTACGGCACGCTCAAGGCCTATGTGGATTTCATCTCTGCCGATACGTTCAAGGACGAACGCAGCCGCGCGCCCGATGGCGATCCGCACTACAAGGTGACACTGCGCGTCGATATGGAGGCGCTGACAGACCGTCAGGCTGCGATTGAAATCCGTCCCGGCATGCAGGCAACGGTGGAGCTGCACACAGGCGAAAAGACTGTCCTGCAGTATCTGCTCAAGCCGCTTTACAAATCCAAGGAAGCGCTGCGTGAAAGGTAAGGCAGGGGTCTGAGGCTGGCGGTTTCAGACGTCCATCCAGATCGTCACCGGACCATCGTTTGTCAGGCTGACAGCCATATCCGCGCCAAATGCGCCAGTTTCGCATGGCACGCCAAGGGCGCGCAATTTTTCGCAGAAAAATTGATAGAGCCGCTCGCCCTCCGCAGGTGGCGCGGCGGTTGAAAAACCCGGTCGGTTCCCGCGCGAGGTGTCTGCGGCCAGGGTAAACTGACTGACCACCAGAGCCGAACCGCCGATATCCAGAACCGATTTGTTCATCTTGCCCGCATCGTCCTTGAATACCCGCAGTTTGGAGATTTTCGCGGCCAGTTGTTCGGCCTGTGCCTCGCCATCGCCCTGCATCGCACAGACCAGGACAAGCAGACCCGGCCCGGTCTGGCCGATCACCTGTGCGTCCACTGCTACCTGGGCCTGGCTTACGCGTTGCAACAAAGCTCTCATTGCTCTTTCCACTCCATGATTTCAGCCAGATCTGCGCGGCGCGTGCGAAAGCTGTTTGCCGGATGCGATTTATCTTCCAACCCGAAAGAGATCACGCAAAGAACGTCCCGCTCGTCCGGCACGCCGAAAAAATCGCGCACGAACGGCGAGAAGCCAGCCACTGCCGCCTGCGGGATCGAGGCAATGCCGCGGGCCTGGGCCGCGAGGGTGAACGCCGTGACAAAGGCGCCGCAATCGAGAATGCCGTAGGCCCCCAGCTCTTTCGGGCAGGTGACCAAAGCCACATGCGGCGCCCCGAAGAGCGAGAAGTTCTGCATCATCTGGCGGGCCGAGGCCGCACGATCGCCCTTGGCGATGCCCACCGCATCATAAAGCTGCCAGCCGCAGTCTGCCCGGCGCGCTTTATGCACGCCCGTATAGCTGGCGGGAAAGGGGATGTCGGAAGCGGTATCGGCGCTTTGCGCCTGCGCCTCCAGCCCCGCGCGAAACCGGTCGGTTTCAGTTTTGTTTGCGACGGTCACATGCCAGGGCTGCGCGTTGCACCAGCTTGGCACCCGGCCAGCGGTGGCCACAATCTCTTCGATTGTGGTTCTTGGCAACTCGCTGGCCAGAAAGGCGCGGCAGGAATGGCGCGCGTGCAGCAGCGCTAACAATGTGTCAAACCTAGCGCTCACTGCTGGGCCGCCACAAATCCGATGGCCCCGGCAACAATAAGGCCCACCACCACGGCAAAGGCGATTTTCCAGGCCGAATAGGGGCGTTCCCCCTGCACCCGCCCTGTGGCACCGTTGACCACGAAACGATAGCTTTTGCCGCGATATTTATACGCGGCAAGCCAGACCGGCAGCAGGATATGCTTGAAGGTCACATCCTTGATGTCCGTGTCGATCCTGTGCACACGCTGGCGGTCGCCGCCGATGTCGAATTTCACATCGCGCTCGATCACGCGGTCCATGTGGTGGCGAGCCTCGGAAAAGCCATCCTCCAGTTGCACAGTATAACCTTCTGCCCGGAACCCGGCCAGAAACTCCGGGCTGTAGGGCTCCAACGCGGCCAGATCCCAAGGCTCAAGCGCATCGGTGAAGCGTTTTGGCAGGGACTTGGACGCCAGCACGAGCACATCGTCAAAAAACCGTGCAACGCGGCCAGAGGTGGCGCGCCAGCGGATTTTCTGCACCTGCACCTGCTGACGCTTGCCGTCGCGCATCACCGTTTTAGTCTCGTAATAGACCGTGCCGCGTTTCCCGTCGTAACGGCTTTTGGTATCCGCATCGAAGGTCCAGTAAGGCACGTAAATGCCCTGCAGCTTGCGTCCTTTGCGTGCGTAGTCCTGCAGTCCGCTTGGGGCAAACCACAGCTGTCCCAACCAGTCGGTCATGGATTGGCGTGCGGTGCGTTCATCCAGAACGAAGGGCAGTACCGCCTTTGGCTTGATATGCCGGTGGGTACCTGTGCCGGTGACCACAGGGGTTGCGCAGAACGGGCATTCGGCGGCGTGCTCTGCCTCGCCCAGCTCCACTTGCGCGGCGCAATTGGGGCATTGCAGAACCCGCGTCTCCTCGATCTCGGCCTCGGGCAGCTGCGCCGAAAGCGCGCGGTTGAAATCAAGCTCTCTGATGGCGGAAGTTCTGCGCCCGCTGCCTTCGATTGCAGCACTGTTGCCGCAGTGATCGCAGGTGAGCTGCCCTGCGCCGGGATCAAAGCGAAAATCGGCGCCGCATTGGTCGCAGGGGAAACGGTGTTCTTGGGATGCAGAGCGTGGCTCTTGGGACAACTGTGCGCCTCCGGCGGGAGTTTAAGGGCAAGATGAAGATTGCGGACTTCAAAAAGGTTCGGCAAAGGCTACTGCGAAGCAAGGGGGAAGGTGAAGGGTTGAGTTGACCTTTTGTCTGACCGACACTGCGGATATGAGACGTGTTTTTATCTGCACTGCGATTTTTTGCACCCTGGCTGCGGCAGCGCAGGCGGAGGTGCGGGCCTATCAGTTTACCTGGAGCGGGGCGAATGGCCACCGGGTGACGGGCGCCCTGGCTTATGATGCGGATCTGACGCACGGCGATCTGGTGCGTGAGGCCGATCTGGTCTGCTTTTCCATCGAAGGCATGCAAGGGGGGCGTTTGCTGGGGCGATGGGCCTTGGGCATGCTGACGCCGCAAACCTCCTGGCGGTTGTTCTTCGTGCCCTCGCAATCGGTTTTTCTTGTGGAAGGGCAGGGCGTGGACATGCCGCAAGCGTGGAATATGAACGGTGATGGCGATGATTGCGGGGCAGGTGGTTTCGGGTTCAATATCGGCAGCTATGCGCAGGACATTTGTGTCGATGGCGAGCTGATCATCGACAGCCAGGTCTCGCCTTATGCGCCATTCGCAGCCAAACGCAATGATGGCTTTGTGTTTCCACCCGATGGCTGTCTTGGACCGATGATGCTGAGCCGCTGGGCGAACTGATCGTCACAGAAACCGGTGCAGCGCCTTCGGCAGCATGATCCGCAGGGCGTTGTCGCGCAGCCTGTAGTGCCGCCAGATATGAAACAGGGCATGGGCTGCGACCACCGCACCGAGTGCATAGAATTGGTAGATATGTGCCTTGCCAACGATGTGATTGGCGTCCTTGAGGCCCAGCGGCGGCGCGATGGGCAGAAATCCGCCCGCTTTGAGCAGCCGGGACGAGGTAAGGCCCAGCAAGAACCCACCGAAGGCAACGAGGAACAGACCCCAGATCAATGTCACATGCATCCAGCGGTGGGCGCGCCGCATCCAGCCAGTCAGTTTGGGTCCCGGACGTGATGCCAGCCCGCGGCGCATATAGTCGGCATACCAGGCCAGGCTTAGCGTCACGAAAATCAGGGCGAGGATGGAATGGGCCTGAAACGCCCGGGGACCGAAGGGCAGCACATCATCGGGCGTGACCAGCACGAACCAGACGAAAAGCGGCACCATGGTCCAGTGCAGCCATTTCAATGCCGTGCGACGTTTGGGCAAGGGGATTGGCATGATTTGTCAATCGCTGCAGATGTGCGCATCACCCCGAAGCCTACGTGCCGCAGCACGCCGGTAAAAGCCGGTCATGCAAGCGGTGGAGGCGGCGGCATCACGGTGAAGAGCTGCGCCAGCTCGCGCACATCACCGGCGCGCATCCAGCCGTCCTGACCGGCGGTCCAGACCATCGTGTCCCGCGTCAACGTGCCCTCTGCGGCCATGCGGCCCATCCTGGCCTTGGAAAACGGACCTTGCGTTTCGCCATTGGCTGCCGTGTGCCAGACATGCTCGACCGGGGGCGGGGGCGGCGCCATCGGTGCCGCTGTTGCAGGTGCCGCTTGCGCCGGTCGTGCGCCCCAGGGGCTGGCCTGCGCGCCCACGCCTTGCGCGATCTGAATCCCCAGACCAGCGCCAACGCCCGCCTGCATCGCAGCCCCTGCGCCGCCGCCCTCGCGGCCAAGCGCTTCGGCGGCCTGAAACTGCATGTATTCGCCCAGGTTTCCAATCACCCCCATGGACGAGCGGTTGTCCATCACCTCTTCTACCGCAGGGGGCAGCGAGATGTTCTCGATGTAAAGCTCAGGCAGGCTCAACCCGTAGTCTGCCAGCTGCGCTTCGATTTCCCTGGCCACCAGCTGGCCCAGCTCGCGGGTGTTGGCGGCCATATCCAGCACCGGAATGCCAGAGCGCGCTATGGTGCGGGAAAACTCCTGCACGATGATGTTGCGGATCTGGAAGCTGATCTCATCCATGGTGAACTCGCCGTCGGTGCCGACGATCTCCACCAAAAACCGTGCCGGGTCCGCCACGCGCACGGAATAGGTGCCAAAGGCGCGCAGGCGCACCGGGCCAAACTCGGGATCGCGCGCGATGATCGGGTTCTTGGTGCCCCATTTGAGATCGTTGAACCGCGTTGTGTTGACGAAATAGACTTCCGATTTGAACGGGCTTTGAAAGCCGTGATCCCAATGCTGCAGCGTCGTCATGATCGGCATGTTGTTGGTCTCAAGCATGTAAAGACCGGGGGTGAAGACATCCGCCAGTTGCCCTTCATGCACAAAGACCGCCGCTTGCCCTTCGCGCACGGTCAGCTTGGCGCCGTATTTGATCTCATGGCCTTCGCGTTCAAACCGCCAGACCATCGTATCGCGCGTGTCATCGGTCCAGTGAATGACGTCGATGAACTCACCTGTCAGGAAATCGAAAATACCCATGAGATATCCTTTCTTTGAATGCGGTCAGCTGCCAGCGCCTGTGCGCTCGGCGGCCATTTGGCGGATGATGGGGCGGGCGGCGCTCAGCGTCATGCCGGTGCTGAGGCGGCGATCATAAAGCATGCCCAGAAGATGCGCATCATGCGTGGTCAGCAGCGCAAACTCATCATCATCGTTGAAGATCGACGGGCGCGCGGCGGGGCTGTCGTTGGCCAGGCCAAGCCCCTGCGCCAGCTCTTCCTGAATGCACGACCGGCGCATCAAAACCGGATGTTCGGACCGGATCAGCGCCACGGCGCGCCCGTAGGATGACGAGCCGGGCCCGGCGGAAAAGGCAACCACAAGGCAGTGAATTTCGCGCGGCAGATTGGTGAAAAGACGCAGCGCTGCCGGGTCGATGTTGGGCACATGGGCCTTCACGCGGGCGCGGATCAGATTGCGATCATCCTCACCCATGAAGAGCACATGGAAATTGGCGCTGGAGTTGCTGACGCCGATCGGATGGCCGGTGACCCGCGCCAGCCTTGAGGCGAAAGAGGCGACATTGGCCCGGTCGCGGGTTTGCTCAGCCGGCGACAGGTTGCTGCCAAACTCCACGCCAAAGCGCACCGGCCCGTCCCAGCGCCGCAGCCGGCCAGCCACGCCGCTGCCGGCGCGGAAACTGGTGGAGCCGGCGTATTCGTCGAAAAACGCGATCTGTTCGAAATTCCGAGCAAGCATTGCCGCCGTATAAGGCGTATCAGGCCCGCCGCCATCGGTGCGCAGCAGACCCTGAACCTGCAAGTCATTCTGTACGCGGCCATAGTAGGTGGCCAAAGCGGTACTGCGCGCCGAGCGGCTCCGGGGCGCCGCAGGCTGGTCAGGCGGCTTGGCCGCCGGGCGCGCGGATGTGTCAGGCCCCGAGTTCGGCAAGGGGATATCGCAGCCCGCCAGCACCAAGGCCGAGCTCACAAGACAAGCTGTGAAAAACGCGCGCCCGACTTTCATGGATCAGCCCGGAACCGCCGTAGCGGCCGTGTCGCCCGCACTGTCGCGGCGCGCCTTGGCCGAGGCCAGCGTGTCACGCAGATCGGCCTCCATCTTCTTCAGCTCGGCTTCGGCGGCAGCGCGTTTGGCCTTGCCCTCGTCGGCGATCTGCAGGCTTTCCTCGATGGTGCCGATCAGATCGGCATTGGCTTGCTTGACCGCTTCGATATCGAAGACGCCGCGCTCCATTTCCTCGCGGATCATCTTGTTGCTTTCGCGCAGGTTCGCCGCGTTGGAGGTCAGAAGCTCATTGGTCAGATCATTGGCATCGCGCACCGCAACTGCGGCTTCTGCAGAGCGCTGGATCGTCACGGCCTGCGCCAGCTGCGTCTCCCAGAGGGGCACGGTGTTTACCAAAGTCGAATTGATCTTGGTCACGAGCGATTTGTCGTTTTCCTGAACCAGCCGGATCGAGGGCAGGGATTGCATGGTCACCTGACGCGTCAGCTTCAGATCATGTACGCGGCGTTCCAGATCATCGCGCGCGGCGCGCAGATCGCGCAATTCCTGCGCTTTCATCACCTGATCACCCTCGGGCGCGGCCTGAACCTCGGCCTCTTTGGCCGGGATATCCTCCGCATCGAGACGTTTGATCTTTTCTTCGCCCGCCGCGATGTAGAGCGCCAGCTCGTCATAAAAGGCCAGCGTCTTGTCATAGAGTTTGTCGAGCGACTTGATGTCTTTCAGCAGCGTGTGCTCATGGCTGAGCAGGTTCTCGGTGATCTTGTCGATCTGGCCCTGAACGGTCTCGAACTTGGCGGTGAATTTGGCGAATGGCGCCGCGCGGCCGATCAGACGCTCCCACCAGCTGCGCTTGCGCCGCACATCCAGTTCGGAGACGGAAAAGCCCCGGATGGTTGTCACGATAGAGCGCAGGCTATCGCCCGCTGGTCCCACATCCTTGTTGCGCACATCCGACAGCATCTGCTGCGAGATCACCTGCAG
>JBCCUH010000016.1:0-14820 GCA_039197405.1 Pseudomonadota bacterium | reverse complement strand
CGGCGGCAAAAATCACCCTCGATCTGTGCGGGCTGGCACCAGCTTTGACACCGCAAAACGAACCTGCGTCAGGCAGCCGGGTCGGCGCCGTGCGGCTGGGTCGGGGCGGCGCAAGGCAGCGCCACCCGGAAATCGGTTAGATGTAAGCTTTCAAAAGGTTGTCCATCTAGGCCCACTCGTTGACAGCTTTGCTATAAAGCAGCTGAAGCGGTGTCTGCGGATCGCAAGCATCCACTTTCGCCAGGACGAACTGAAAGATCGCCTTGCCAAGCTTTTCGCCAACTTCATTGTCACTTTCGTAGTGAACGCCCGCAACGACGCGGTTGTATGCGATGCGCTTGCGCAGGCGTTCCGCCAGATGGCCAAAGCGCGTGCCCCCGAAATGCTGCAGGCACTCGGCGATTGCCGTTGATTCAACGGAATGCCCGCTTGGGCTGGCGGCATGTCCGGGTGTCTGAATAATCGGCATCACTTCCGGCGCCAGCTCTACCGGACGCGGCACGCCAAACTCGAACTTGAAGCGCATTTCGATGGTCACACATAGCCGCAACACCGCATCAATGAACTCCAACGTGCGATCGTGACGCCCGCCGCTGGCGTTGAAAAGCGCGCCGAAAAACGACATCATGTCCTTTTGCTGGGCGTAGATTTCATTGAGCCGGTCTTCCCTCAGATCAGCTGCACGGCGCACTTTTTCCAGATCGGTTTGCGTGGGCATGTCCGGCTGTTCCAACCCACCGAAATAGCCGCAGGCAGCGTCGCCAAAGGCGAACCCTTCGATCAGCTCACCATCCAGGATCGCGCTGCGCACATCGGGTGCAAGTTTGCGAAACGCATCCCAGTCCTGGGCGGTCTTGCTCGATGAGACAGGTTTGACGTCCCAATAGCCGACAATTCCGCCGCGCGTCGACAGGATCGCGTCGCTGATCAGCGTCGTGCTGGCGGCACCGACATGGTCAAGACCCGCAAAAGACGTCGGATCGCCGCGATCAGACAGACCTGACCGTCCCGTGCGCCCTGTACGTCCTGTTCTTCCTGTGCGTCCGGTACGCCCCGTTCTTCCCGTCATAAAATGTCTTCCCGATCCTGCTGGTGTTATGCGCCTTTTGGCAGGCAATGCCGCATCAGATTAGAGTGTGCAGGCGCGCCGGATTCAACTTTTTTCACTAAATTGGCAAAGGTTTCACGCAAAAATAGCGGTGCTAACGCCTTTGGTCGCAAATTGGTTATACCCGCCCTGTTTTTCATGATAATACCGGGATTGATGAAGGAATTGCTCAGAATTGATGTGAGCGGCAGTCTCACGGTCCTGGACAAGGACGGTCAGTCGCGCCTGCCCAAAGGTCAGAAAACCTGTGGCGTACTGGCCATATTGGCAACCTCACCCGATCTCAAGCGTGAACGGAAATGGATCCGCTCCAGGCTGTGGAGCGATCGCGGTGCCGATCAGGGCAATGCCAGCCTGCGGCAATCCCTGATGGAATTGCGCAAAAGCTTCGGACCGATGGCATCGGTTCTGCAATCGGACCGCAAACATGTCTGGCTGGACGCGCAATCGGTCAAGATCATCATGCCCGGCGATCCAGATACCGCAACAGCAACCGGTGACGGATTTCTCGATGGTATCGACGTGCGCGATGAGGCCTTCGAAAGCTGGCTGAGAGACATGCGCGCGTCATTTTCACCGGCACCTCTCTCCGTACACAGCCCCGCGCCGATCAGCGCGCGAAATGATGATCGCGTCCGCATCGTCTTTGACCCCGGAAAGACCGGTGGCGACGCGCCCTTCGTAGTCAGCGTGTCGGGACAGGAAATCGTCAAATACGTTTGCGAAAGATCCCTGGCCACACCTTGCGACAAGATCGACGCCAGCGCCGCCGCGCCGCCGCAGCACCTTGTCGAAGTTGTCTGTGACGTCAATTGCCTGGGCACTGTCAGCCAGGTTCACCTGCAGGCTATCCGCCTGTCAGACGGGATGACGATTTGTTCGAGATTTGGCGAATTTCCCTGTGCCGCCAAAGCGTTGCTGAACAACAAAGACTACCGCCAGATGATCCCGGAATTCGGCGAGCAGCTTTGCCTCAAGCTTCCAATCCCCCATAGCGACGACCCGCAACGCCATGAGGTGCTGGCGCAGCTGAAGGATGGAATTGCGGGTATCTTCAGCTATGACAGCGACCGGATTGTCGCCGCCGAAAGCAAACTGCTCAAAGCCTATGAAAGCACCGGCAATCCATCCATTCTGATCTGGCTCGCCTGGCAAAAGACAACCCAGGTCATCGAAGAGGCAACGACAGACAAGGAAACCGCGACCGAGCTGGCCCGATACTATTGCTCAAAAGCGCTAGAGGCCGAGCCACACAGCGCCTTTGCCAACGCCATGGCGTCGCTTGTTCACATGATCCACTTCGATGATATCGAAGCCAGCTTCATGCTGGCAAACCGGGCCAACGGCCTGAGCAAATTCGACCCCTATGTGCAGGCAGCCCTGGCAACCGCGAATATGTTTGCCGGACGCCCGAAGGATGCGGCCAGAAACTCATTGGTAGGCACGCGACTGGCGCGCTTTACCGGAAACGCCCATTGGTGGGACCTCAGTCACAGCCTTGCCTGCCTGAGCAACGGCGATCTTGTCGGCTCCGAGGAATATGCACTGCGCGCAAGTCGCGCCGCACCCAAGTTCCGGGCACCCAAACGCGTGCTGCTGGCCCTTTACGCAAGTCAGAAACGGGTCGAATCCGCGGTCGATCAAATGCATGCGCTCAAGGACGCTGAGCCTACGTTCAGCATCGACCGGTTTCTCAAAGATCCCGATTACCCCAATACGACGATCCGCAATGCAGGCCTGCTGGATTATCTCGCACGCCTCGATCAGTAGCCCGCCCCCACGCCGCAACGCCGTATTACTCCAGGTTCGGAAAATACCCCGGCGGCGATACGATGATAGCCTCCACATCAGCGCCGCCCGATGCGAGCAGGGAAATCGGCGGGCCGACGAGTTTCTGCGCATTCGCAGGTTCGGCCAGCCCGATCGCTTGGCGCACCGCAAGCATGCCTTGCCGGGCCGGATCGTCAAAGGGGGCCGCCGCGACGTTGCCGTTCAACAACCCGCGTTTGGTGCTGTGATTGACATAGCTGGAAAAAAGCAAGGGGATAGCCTCGGTTTGACGCCGCGAACGGGCAATTCCCATCGCCGCCTCGATGGCCGGGGCGCTGCCGATCAGCACCTGAGCCTCCGGGTGCTCACGAAGGGCGATCTGCACCAGATCAAGCTGTTGGCGCAGGCCTGTGTCGGCGCCGTAAACCTCAAGGATGGTCACCGCGCTGCCGGCAATCCCGGCGCGCAACCCAGCTTCCAGCGGTGCCGCCCAGCCCGATACTTTCGGCCCGGAAATCAACACCGCCCCTATCTCGCTGCTACCCATCGGAAACCGCTCGGCAAGATGACGCCCCAGGCTGCGGCCCATGTCACGCCAGTCCACGCCGACGCGGCCACTCAGCGCATCCGAATGCAGCTCGTTGACCAGACCAAAGACCGGTACGGACTGCGCCGCACGCGCCACTTCGGACAGCAGATCAGGATGGTCCGAGCTGACCGCGCCCAAAAGGATACCCCCGGCATTCGATTTTGCGCAGGCGCGTATTTGCTCGATCTGGGTGGTCAGCGCTTTATACCCGCCCGCTTCATAAAGACTGAGCTTCACGTTCTGGCGCGCGGCCTCCCGCTCCAGCCCGAAGGCCACGCTGAGCCAGTAGTCATCCTTGAAATGCGGCACCAGGACGCAAAGACTGCGGTCCCGCTCCGGGCTGGACTGAGCAAGCCCAGCCGTGCCAATGAACGCACAAACCCACAGACCAAGAATTGCACTGGCCCAAAGCCGCGCGTAACGTTTCACAATGCATCGAACGAGCTTTGACAAGAGACTGACGCAAACCCTGACATTCATGGTGTTTCTGGCGTTGATGGTGGGCACCTTCGCACTTGCGGTCAATTGGTTTTTGTCAAATGCGCAGCGATCCTTGATTCAGTCAAATCTGCCGATCCTGGATGCCGCCAACACCATCGACCTTGCGGCCAATACCATATCAGAGCGTGCGCTCAATCTGGTTGGTGCATCAACCTATGCAGAACTCCGGCGCGACGAACGTGATCTGAACGCGGCGATGCAGAATGTGCACAGCGGGCTGGCCACCCTTCCGGCAGAGCTGTCCGGCTCCGGTTCCGGCCTACGCGCCGAGCAGATCTCCGAACTGGTTCGCCGACTGGTTCGCGACCGGCGCAGCTTCCTCGACGTCCGGGACGAACGTGCAAGAGATGTGCGCACCATTCAGCGAACCGGCCGACGCCTGAACGAAGTCGTCGCAGCCGAGCTGGAACTGGCGCGCCTGCGCCTCACCTCGGAAATCGTGGGACTTTACTCCAACCCTGCACCGGACATTCGCGACGGCCTGGACCGTCTGGCAGACCAGCATTTTTTCACCTTCGAACGCCTGACCGAGATGATCCGCACGGTGGATGCCATTCGGCTTGAAATCCAGCGGATGCCCGGTCTGTCTACATCTGATGAGATCACAGCGTTCCGGGCCCGTTTTGCCGAGGCGCTGCGCACGGTCGAATCCAGACAGGCCTTTCTGCCGACCGCGAAAGCACAGCTGGAAACCCGCGATCTGGTCGAGCAGATCAAATCCGTTCTGGCCCCGACAGGTCTTTTGTCCAAACAGGCCCATCTGATCACGCTGACCCGGCAAAGCACGAAGGATAACGCCGCCCTCGCCAGCCATGTGACAGACCTGTCCGATTACGTTCTGGACACGCGCAACAAAGTGCAAAAGGCCAATGTGACCAGCCTCGCGCAGGCGGATCGCCGTTCAAAACAGCTCTTTGCGGCTTTGTTGCTTATCGTTGTTCTGGCATCCGTCGCCAGCATGCTGTCCTGGGTGCAGGTGCGCCGTCAGATCCTCAAACGCCTGGGTGATGTGTCACGCCGCATCATCAGCGTGGCGCAGGGGGATCACGGCGAACCGGTCACGATCACTGGTCATGATGAAATCGGCCAGCTTGAAAAGGCGCTCAACGTGCTGCGGCGGCGCGCCAAGGAAGCCGAACAGCTGCGCGGTCATCTCGAAGAGCAGGTGATCGCGCGCACCGGTGATGTGGTGGCGCAGATGAAAGCCTCGGACGAGGCACGCGAGACCGCCGAGCGCGCCAGCGCCAGCAAGACCGAGTTTCTGGCCCGCATGAGCCATGAGATCCGAACCCCCCTGGCGGGCGTCATCGGCATGCTTGATCTGCTGCGGCTGGAAGTGGACGGTGCCGCCGCGCGCGCGCGCGTGGAAACCGCGCTGTGCTCTGCCCGCGAGCTTTTGGAAATCACCAATGACGTTCTGGATTACGCCAGCAGCGACAATCCGGTCAATCGCGGCAACCCGGTGCATTTTCGCCTGCGCGATCTGGTGGGGCAACTGGGCCATCAGTTCCTGCCGCTTGCGACCCTGCAGGGGCTGAACGCGGGGGTTGATCTGGCCGAGCCTGCGCCGGAAGTGCTTTTTGGCGATGTGGTCAAGATCCGCCAGATCGTCGGCAACCTGACCTCCAATGCGGTGAAATACACCAAAGCCGGGCAAGTCAACCTGACCGTCGATTGCGCGATAGAGCCGGACACGGGCCGCCCGGTCGTCAGCTTTTCGGTCTCCGACACCGGGATCGGCATGACCCAAGAGGCGGTGGCGCATGCTTTCGATGCCTACAGCCGCACCGACCAGGTCCGCAGATCAGGGATCGAAGGAACCGGGCTGGGGCTGGCAATCTCGAAAAACCTGACCCAGGCGCTTGGCGGATCGCTGCATGTGGAATCCGCGCCGGGGGTCGGCAGCACCTTCATACTGACCGTCCCACTGGAGTTCGGGGAGGCGCAGCAGATCGACGCTGATGAGGCACAGGCAGAGGCGATTGCCGCCGTGCAATCGGTGCTGGTCGTGGATGACCACATCACCAACCGCATGGTGGCGCGCGGATATCTGCAGCGTCTGGGCTGCACGGTCGAGGAAGCGGTGGATGGGCAAAGCGCCATGGCGGCGCTGGCCACCCGGCCCTTCGATCTGGCGCTGATTGATCTCGATCTGCCGGACATCACCGGCAAGGAGCTCAGCCGCCAGATCGCAGAGGTCTCCGCCACCATAGAGCTGGTGCTGCTCACCGCGCATCATATCGACGACACGGACACCAACCGGCGCAGCTACGGCGTATCGCGCATTCTGTCCAAACCGCTCTCGCCCCGCGATCTGACCGATATTCTGCAACCGGCGCAGCGTGGCCCTGTCACGGATGGCGCGCCCTCCGAACTGCAAAGCATGCTGCAGCAGGATCTGCAGGATCTGGGGCCTGATATCACCGCCTCGGTCGTGGATGAGTTTCTTTTCGGTCTGGAAGACGCGGTTCAGGCCATTCACGCAGCCGATCCCGACCAGCGCGCGCGCCAGGCCCATCGCCTGAAAGGCGCGGCATCCAATTTCCGTCTGACCGCACTTTGTGACTTGCTGGCACGCATTGAAAAAGCCGGTGCGGCGGATGTGGCCGGTATGCTCGAAAAGCTCGATAGCGCTGCCCGGTCCGCGCAAGACCAGCTTATCCACGCGGCTCAGGCGCTGGAGCTGCCAATCGCCTTCGGATCGACAAAACAGTAACCCTCGCCATGCACCGTCAGGATCCAGTTCGGTGATGCAGGATCACTCTCGATCTTCTTGCGCAACCGCCCGACCAGCACGTCAATCACCCGGTCATTCTGCCGGGTGTTCTGGCGCCCGACCAGCTCGGCCAGCCGCGCCCGGCTAAGGGTCAGCCCCGGATGATCGGCCAGAACGCTCATCAGCTCGAACTCTGACCGGGTCAGGCCTTCGGTTTTGTTGATCGACACCAGCCTTCGCCGGATCCTGTCGAAATGCCAGGGGCCGAAAGTGTCCACCGCTTGGGGTTTTTCAGGCGCCTGCCCGATATCACTGATCCGCGACAGCAGGTTCTTGACCCGTGCCGCCAGCTCGCGTTTGTCGAAGGGTTTGGTCACATAGTCATCCGCGCCCATCTCCAGACCGACAATCTTGTCCACCTGATCATCACGCGCGGTCAGCAGGATGATCCCGACCCGTGATTGCGCACGCTGCTCACGGGTGATGGTCAGACCATCCTTGCCGTCCAGATTGATATCCACCAGCAACAGCTCGGCCGGATCATTGCTCAGAATCGACTGCATCTCGTCGGCGTTTTCCGCCTCCGACACGCGATACCCCATGGATCGCAAATAAGCAGACAACCGCATCCGGCTGACCCGGTCGTCTTCGATGATAAGGATGTGATGCGTCACGAACGGACCAGCGGCAGACTGTTTTACATTTTGTTACACAATCGAACAGGGGGATTTGTCCTAGGTCAAGCCTGAAAAGCGCCGCCAACCCTAGAATTAGGCAATGGATGCATAACCCCAGGAGATCATCATGTCGTTATCCAACCCCACCCGCCGCGCCTTTATACAAGGAGGGGCCGCCGCTTTCGGCGCGACCAGCCTGCTCGGATCCACTGCCCTGGCATCCATCGACCCCAATTCCTTCTCAGGCCGGGTCTTTCACGCCAGCCACTTTGGCCCCTTCGAGGCCGTAGTTCGCGACGGTGAAATCGTCGGCATCCACTCGATGACCGAGCTTGACGCACAACCCACCGAAATGCTGACATTCGGCGTCAAGGACCGCACATACGACAAAACCCGCATCAACTACCCGATGGTGCGCAAATCCTATCTGGAAGGATGGGAAACCGGCGATATCAAACCTGAATTGCGCGGCAAGGAAGAATATGTCCGCGTCGATTGGGACACCGCCTGGGGCCTTGCGGCCAAAGCGCTGCTTGATACAGCCACAAATCACGGCAACGAAGCGATCTTCTCGTCCTCCTACGGCGGCTGGTCCAATGCGGGTGTGTTCCGCCCCAACGTGCTTCAGGGCCGTCTGATCAACCTCATGGGCGGCTGCACCAACACCGCAGGCGACTGGTCTGCCGGTGCCGGTCAGGTCGTCATGCCGCATATCATCGGCGATATGGAAGTCTATTCCCCGCAGTCCGCGTGGGAGACTATCCGCGACGAATGCGAACTCTTTGTTCTCGTTGGCTGTGACCCGATCAAAAACAACCGCGTCGAATATCGCGTGGCCGACCACGGCATGTATGCTCACTGGGCGGAAATCCGCGACAATGGTGTGCAGTTCATCTCGATCAACCCGCAGCGCACCGGGTCCGACCAGTATCTGGGCTCGGAGTGGAAGAAGATCATCCCGAACACAGACACCGCGCTGTTCCTCGCGATGGCCTATCACGTTCTGGAAAACGGTCTCGAAGACCAGGCCTATATGGACGCATACACCGTGGGCGCCGACAAATACGTCGCCTATGTCAAAGGTGACGCCGACGGCACCCCCAAAACACCGGCCTGGGCGTCTGCCATCACCGGTATGGACGAGCAGGAAATCAAGGATCTGGCCGAGCTCATTGCCGCCAAGAAAACCAATATCGGTGCCTCCTGGGCGATCCAGCGCGCGCAGCACGGCGAAATGGCCTATTGGTCGATCGTCAACTTTGCCGCCATGCTGGGCAAGATCGGCAAACCCGGTCAAGGCATTGGCTTCTCCTGGCACTACGGCAACGGCGGTATGCCTCAGGGTGGCAACGCAACCCCCGTCGGCATGAGCCAGGGTCGCAACTTCGTCAAGAAAATCGTCCCCGCCTCGCGGATCACCGAAGCGTTGGAAAACCCCGGCAAGGAGTTCTTCTACAACGGTCAGAACAATGTCTACCCGGACATCAAGATGATCTTCAACGCCGGCAACAACTTCATGTCGCACCAGCAGGACACCAACCGCCTGATCGCCGCATTGAACAAAGTCGATACAGTCGTCAGCGTGGACGTCTGGTGGACCGCTGCAACCCGTTGGGCCGATATCGTGCTGCCAGCAGCCTCGACACTGGAGCAGGATGACATCACTTCGGGCGGGACCTATTCGAACGACAAGGTCTACGCGATGAAGAAGGTGATCGAACCCATTGGCGACAGCCTGCCTGACTATGAGATCTTCGAAGGGCTGGCGGACAAACTTGGCCTCTGGGCGCAGTTCACCGACAGCGAAGACAAGATGTATCACATCAAGCTCGCCTACGAAGCCTCTGGTGCGGCTGCGGAAACTCCGTTCGAGGAATTCTGGGAAAAAGGCTATGCCCGGATGCCCGTTCCGACCGAAGCGCGCGGCTGGGTCCGTCATGCGGCCTTTGTCGATGATCCCGAAGCCAACCCGCTGCACACAGCCTCCGGCAAGATCGAGATGTACTGCGAGAATATCGCAAACATGCAGATCGACGACTGTCCGGGCATGCCGACATGGTTCGAAAAGCACGAATACCTTGGCAATGCCGAAGCCAGTCAGCTGCACGTCGTCTCGCCGCACCCATGGTTCCGCCTGCACAGCCAGATGGACCAGTCGGCAAGCCTGCGCGCCCTCTACAAGGTGCAGGGCCGTGAACCGGTACGGATCAACGCCCAGGATGCTGCGGACCGCGGGATCGAGGACGGCGATCTGGTCGAGCTTTACAACAAGCGCGGCACAGTGATCGCCGGGGCGGTTGTCTCCGACGAGATCATGCCGGGTGTTGTCTCGATCTACGAAGGCTGCTGGCCGTCTCTGGACAGCAAGGGCCGCTGCAACTCGGGTCTGGTGAACTTCCTGACCTCGACCCAGCGTGCATCCGGCCTTTCCGAGGCGACCACTGCCAACACCACTTTGATCGAGATGCGCAAATGCGAGGATCCCGAAGGCCCCAACATGGCCTATGAGAAACCCGCAATCATCGACGACATGGAGATTGCTGCCATTGATGACGATGCGCTTGGTCTGGAACGCCTTGAAGAGCTGACTGCCGCTCTGATGGCCGACATGGGACCGGGTGAGAAGATCTTCTTCGAGCGCTGCACCGTCTGCCACGCGCCGCGTGAAGTGACCCACTACACACGGCAACAGTGGAAAGGCATCACACCGTCGATGTTCCCGCGTGCAGGTCTGGACGATCAGGAAGCTGCTCTCGTCATGGAATACCTGATGGAAAACGCAGCTGACGCGAACTGATGACACGACCTCGGGCCGGATCACACCGGCCCGAACCCCATTTTGCCCACGAGATCTCCCATGCGTGTCCACATCAATTCATCCGGGTGCGATTGCGATGACGCCGCCAACCCCCATCTGCCCGCATTGATCGACGTGGATGCAGCCCGCGATCTGGCCCTGTCGCTGGTCGAGCCTCTGAAAATTTTCGAAACTCTCCCGCTTTCACAAACTCTTGGCCGCATCGCCGCCGCGCCGGTTTTTGCCCCTGCCGCGATGCCCGCCTTTGACAATTCCGCCATGGATGGCTTTGCCCTTCGCGCAGCAGAGCTTGCGCCGGACCGCCCGCTGCCGATCAGCGGATGCGTGGCCGCAGGCCAATCGCCTCAGCCCCTGCCCCCGGGCACCGCCATGCAGATTTTCACCGGCGCACCCCTGCCCGCAGGCGCCGATGCTGTCATCAAGATCGAAGACATTGTCGAGACAAACAGCCAGATCACCGCGCCCGGCGTCACGCCGCGCCCCGGCCAGAACATCCGCATGGCCGGCAGCGATCAGGCAAAGGGTACCCGCTTGCTGCTTGCCGGTCAAAAGATCGCCGCCCATCACATCGGCCTGCTGGCCGCACTCGGTATCGAGCACGCCTGCGTTGCCCGCCGCCCCCGCGTCGGCGTGATGTCAACCGGCAACGAGCTTGACCGGAACGCTCCCGCAGGCGCGCGCATCCATGATGCCAACCGGCCCATGCTTCTGGCGCTGGCCCACAGCTTTGGTGCGGACATCATTGATCTGGGCATTGTGCCCGACACCGCTGATGCGACCACAAACGCGCTCACAAAGGCCGCCGAGCGCTGCGATCTGATCCTGACCAGCGGCGCGGTATCCATGGGTGGCAAAGACCATATGCGCGATGCGGTGCTGCAGGCTGGCGGCCGGATCGACGGCTGGCGCGTCGCCATCAAACCCGGCAAACCTGTGATGTTCGGGCGTATCGGCAGCGCAATCGTCACCGGCCTGCCCGGCAATCCATTCGCCGCCTTTGTCGGCTTTCACCTCTTTGCTGCTGCGCAACTGGAAAAACTGGCCGGCGCAAAACCGCAACCGCTGGTTTGTGTTCCCGCCCAGGCCGCTTTCGACTGGCAGCTCAAGGCAGGCCGGGCCGAGGTGTTTCCCGTCCGCCTGCTGGGATATGCGCGCTCCGGCCCCCCTCGCCTTGAACGGCTGGGCCAGGGCGTTTCGGCGACGCTCTATCCGCTGTCGGCAGCGGACGGGATCGCCATGGTTCCGCGCGAAACCACCCGGATCGCATCTGGCGATACCCTGCAGTGGTATCCATTCACCTCGAAAGGAGCCTGCGCATGACACCTGCCCTGCTTGCTGCCGTGCAGTTCGAAAACCAGGATGTAGACCGCTTTCTTGGCCGTTTCGCCTCGGACGTGGCGGCGCGTGGTCTCCGGGTCAGCGGCGTCGTGCAGACCCGCGGTGACGCTTCGGGCGAATGCCACTGCGCCGATATGGACCTGACCTCGCTTAGTTCAGGCCGCCTCTTTCGCATCTCGCAGCCCTTGGGCAACGGATCGCGCGGATGCCGGCTGCACCCCGGTGCTCTGGCGGAATGCGCCGCGCATCTGCAGGCCGAGATCGACCGGGGCACCGACCTTTTAGTACTCAACCGCTTTGGGCGCGGTGAAAGCGAAGGCCGGGGGTTTCGCGATCTCATCGGCTACGCCATGCAGCGCGATATTCCTGTGCTGACAGCGGTGCGCGCCACCTACCGGGACGCGTGGGATGCCTTCGCGGGCGATGCGGCAGTCACCCTGCCGCTATCATCCGGCGCGGTGTCAGACTGGTTTGAAACATCAATGAGGTTTGAATATGGCCTTTGATTCATCGGCAGGTCCGCTTGTGGACAGTTTCGGGCGCAGCGTAAGCTACCTGCGCCTGTCGGTCACCGACCGCTGCGATCTGCGCTGCACATACTGTATGGCGGAGAAAATGAAGTTCCTGCCGCGCCGCCAGGTCCTCAGCATGGACGAGATGCTGCTCATCTCGCGGGTGTTCGTCACCAACGGCGTGCGCAAGATCAGGGTCACAGGCGGCGAGCCGCTGGTGCGCCCGGACATTCTTGACCTGTTCGCCGGTCTGTCGCCCTGGCTGAAAGACGGCGCACTGAACGAAGTCACCCTGACAACCAATGGCACCCAGCTGCCGCGATATGCAGAGGCTCTGGCCCGCTACGGGGTGAAACGTGTCAATATCTCGCTCGATACGCTGGATGCCGAAAGATATCGCGCGCTGACCCGCCTTGGCGATATTCGCAAGGTTCTGGCAGGCATTGACGCGGCCCAGGAGGCCGGAATGCAAATCCGCCTCAACGCCGTGGTCAGCCGGGGCGCCTTTGAAGACGAACTCGATGACATCATCGCCTTTGCCCACGGGCGCGGCATGGATCTGGCCCTGATCGAGGAAATGCCGCTTGGCGATACCGGGCTTGACCGCAATACCAGCAGCCTGTCCAACGCGGTTCTGCTGGACGATCTGCGCAAACGCTGGTCCCTGACCCCTGCGCCCAACCGCACCGGCGGCCCCGCCCGCGTCTTTCAGGTCGCCGAAACCGGCGGCCAGCTTGGATTTATCTCTCCCATGTCCTGCAATTTCTGCGCCGCCTGCAACCGGGTCCGGCTCAGCTGTACAGGGCGTCTTTACACCTGCCTTGGCGATGAAGGCTCGGTCGATCTGCGCGACGCAGCGCAGCACTCTGAAGCCGCGCTTTTGTCCGCCATCAAGGATGCACTCGGGCAGAAACCCGAACGCCACGGCTTCGATCTTGCCCAAATCTCAACCCCGTCCGTCTCCCGGCACATGTCCGTGCTGGGCGGGTAACTCTCAGGAAAACAAAGGAAATACCTCATGAAACCTACACTTATGTTTGTCGCAGCAGCCCTTGGCATGGCCGCATCCCTGGCATCCGCCGAAACCTTCGACGTCAAGATGCTGAACAAGGGCGAAGCCGGAAAAATGATCTTCGAGCCCAGCTTTATCGCCGCTCAGCCCGGCGATACGGTCCGGTTTCTGGCTACCGACAAGGGCCACAATGCGGAAACCGTCAAAGGGATGGTGCCCGAAGGCATGGAGCCCTTCAAAGGCAAGATGAACGAAGAGATCGAAGTCGAACTGACCACCGAAGGCGTGATCGGCGTCAAATGCAAACCGCACCTTGGTATGGGCATGGTCATGGTGATTCGCGTGGGTGACAGCGAAATTCCCGAAGATTTTTTGGACACAAAGATGCCCAAACGTGCCAAAAAGGCATTTGAAAGCATCGTTGCTGCGGCAACAACCAACTGAAAAGGGACCACAATGAGCAATGAACTCCCCGGCGCAGCGGGCGCCCTGGCAGCCAGGCATCCGGATATCTGGGAGGCCTATTCCGCCCTCGGGCAGGCCACGGCGGAATCCGGCGCACTCACCGCGCGCGAGCGTCGTCTGGTGAAACTCGCCCTGTCCATTGGCGCCGCATCTGAGGGCGCTGTGCATTCGCATGCGCGTCGCGGCGTTGCCGAAGGCATCAGCGCGGCGGATCTCGAACAGGTGGCTTTGCTGGCCATCGGCCCGCTCGGCCTGCCCCGTGCCGTTGCTGCCGGCACCTGGATCTCGGATGTGACCGAAGACTGAACCTTTTGAAATCGCATCAAAAAAGCGCGCCTCCGAAACCCGGTGGCGCGCTTTTCAATTTCATCGATCAAGCGGCAATTACGCCGCGATCTGCCGCGCCTTCTCGACCAGCACTTCCGCCTGACGAATGGACGCATAGTCGATCAGTCGGCCATCCAGCGATACCGCGCCCTTGCCGGCAGCCTCCGCCTCCGCCATGGCGGCCAGAATGCGGTTGGCTTTTTCGACCTCGGCGTCAGAGGGGCTCATCACCTCGTTGGCCAGTGCGATCTGGCTGGGATGGATCGCCCATTTGCCTTCGCAGCCCAGAACGGCAGCGCGGTAAGCGGCCGCTCTATACCCTTCAGGATCGCTGAAATCGCCGAACGGACCATCGATCGGACGCAAGCCATTGGCACGCGCGGCAACCACCATATTGGCAATCGCCGAATGCCACATATCGCCCCAGTGAACCGACCTGCTGCCGTCTTCCGCGGGGTCTGTCAGCACCGCGTAATTCTCGTTCACACCGCCGATCACCGTGGTGCGCGCACGCATTGACGCGGCATAGTCCGCCACCCCGAAATGAAGGCTCTCGTTGCGCTTGGAAGCACCGGCAATTTCGCTGACATTCTGCATCCCGAGGGCAGTCTCGATAATATGCTCAAAACCAATGCGCTTTTGCAGGCCCATCGCGTCCTCAACCTGGGTCACCAGCATGTCCACGGCATAGACGTCAGCGGCAGTTCCGACCTTGGGAATCATGATCAGATCAAGCCGCTCACCGGCCTGTTCCACCACATCAACCACGTCGCGATACATGTAATGCGTGTCCAGACCGTTGATTCGAATCGACATGGTCTTGGTATTCCAGTCGATGTCGTTCAGCCCCTTGATGATGTTCTTGCGGGCCTGTTCCTTCTCGTCAGGCGCCACCGCATCTTCGAGGTCCAGAAAGATCACGTCGACGTCAGATTGTGCTGCTTTTTCAAACATTTGCGGCTGGCTGCCGGGGACGGCCAATTCGCT
>JBCCUH010000015.1:0-16021 GCA_039197405.1 Pseudomonadota bacterium | reverse complement strand
TACACCTATTCCGGCCATCCAGTTGCTGCTGCCGTCGCTCTGGAAAACCTGCGTATCCTGGACGAAGAGGGCATTGTTGAACGTGTTGGTACGGAGACAGCGCCTTATCTGAAAGGCAAGTGGGAAAGCCTGATGGACCATCCGTTGGTGGGCGAGGCCAAGATCGTGGGGATGATGGGTTCGATTGCTTTGACGCCTGATAAGGCGACACGCGCGGCGTTTTCTGCCGATGCTGGAACGGTCGGGTACATTTGCCGTGAGAAGTGTTTCGAAAACAAATTGGTGATGCGCCATGTGGGGGATCGGATGATCATCTCGCCGCCTTTGGTGATCACACAGAGCGAGATTGATATGTTGATTGAGCGTGCCTGGGCGTCGCTGGATCAATGTCATGCGCAGATCAAGGCCGATGGTCTGATCTAATTGAGTGCGCTGACGCGCACGCATGTATCTCGTCATCTCGCCTCCGGCGATCTTCCTCGGTGTGCCTCCGGCGGGAGTTTTCCGGCAAGATGAAGCCGGAGTGACGTTGCGTATGGTCGCTGGCCTTATGCGCTGCATCGGCTAGGCTGTGGTCTGACAACCGAATGGAAGGCTGCGGCATGAGCGATGCGATAATCTATGAACTGAGGGGCGATATTGCGGTTTTGACTGCGAACAATCCGCCTGTGAACGCTTTGGGCCATGCGGTGCGTGCGGGGCTGGTTGCTGGGATTGAGCGCGCAGAGGGCGAGGCGAAAGCGGTTGTAATTGTGGGTGGTGGACGGACGTTCTTTGCCGGTGCGGATATCAAGGAATTTGGCAAGCCCATTCAGGATCCTTGGTTGCCAGGCGTCTGTGATCGGATTGAGGCGTGTTCTTTACCTGTCGTGTCGGCCATTCATGGCACCGCTTTGGGCGGCGGATTGGAAGTGGCGCTGGGCACGCATTACCGGATTGCTGTTCCGTCCGCGAAGGTTGGCCTGCCTGAGGTGCATCTTGGCATTCTGCCCGGAGCAGGAGGCACGCAGCGGTTGCCGCGTTTGGTGGGCGCCGAGAAGGCCATCGAGATGATTACCAGTGGCCGGCATGTGGGCGCGGCTGAGGCGCTGGAGCTGGGCATCGTCGATGCGGTTGAGGACGGTGATCCCACCGAGATTGGTATCGCTTATGCGCAGCGTTTGCTGGAAGCGAACGCAGGGCCGAAACCTGTGGGGCAGATGGCGCGGTCTCAGCCTGTGGATTTCGACAGCGCTTATGAGGCGGCGATGGCGCGTGGGCGCGGGCAGATTGCGCCTGCGACCGCCATTCGCGCGATTGAAGGCGCGTGTTCTTTGGATATCAAAGCGGGTCTTGAGCATGAGCGTGAGCTGTTCATGACCCTGCTGAATTCACCCCAGCGCGTTGGTATGATCCATGCGTTCTTTGGGGAGCGGGCGGTTTCGAAACTGCCTGAATTGAAGGGCGTTGAGCCGCGTGCCTTTGCGCAGATTGGCGTTGTCGGCGGTGGTACGATGGGTGCTGGCATCACGGTTGCGGCGCTCCTCGCAGGGCTTGATGTGACGATGGTTGAGCGGGATGCTGAGGCGGCAAATGCTGGATCCGCGCGCGTGCTGGGGATCCTCGATGGGTCGGTCAAACGCGGCAAGCTGAGCGAAGACAGGCTGGCCGTGATAAAGTCGGACAAGTTCCGTGCGGTCGATAACTATGATGCATTGAGCGACGCAGATCTGGTGATCGAGGCCGCCTTTGAAGAGATGGGCGTCAAGAAAGCGATCTTTGCTGAGCTGGATCGTGTCTGCAAACCGGGCGCTGTGCTGGCCTCCAACACCTCATATCTCGATGTAAACGAGATCGCCACAAGTACCTCTCGCCCTGCGGATGTGCTGGGTCTGCATTTCTTCTCGCCCGCGCATGTGATGAAACTGCTGGAGGTTGTTGTTGGCGATCATACCACGCCGGATGTGGCGGCGACGGGCTTTGCGCTGGGCAAGGCGCTGCGCAAGATCGCTGTGCGCTCGGGCGTCTGTGATGGCTTTATTGGCAACCGCATTCTGAAGACCTATCGCACCTGCGCCGATCACATGGTGCTGGACGGCGCCTCGCCCTATGAGATCGATAAAGCAATGGTGGATTTCGGCTTTGCGATGGGGCCGTTTGAGGTCGCTGATCTAGCGGGGCTTGATATCGGTTGGGCCACGCGCAAGCGATTGGCGGCGACGCGGGATGCGCGCGAGCGGGTCAGCACCTATCCCGACAAGATGTGTGAGGCGGGGAACTTTGGCCAGAAAACGGGCAAGGGCTACTACGTCTATGAAAAGGGCAAGCGCGGCGGCGTACCCAACCCCGAGGTGCTGGAGCTGATCGAGGCGGAGCGCGCTGAGAAAGGCATCACCGCGCGTGACTTCAGCCATGAAGAGATCGTGCGCCGCTATATGTGCGCGATGATCAACGAGGCGGCGATGGTCGTCTATGAGGGGATCGCGCGCCGCCCGCTGGATGTGGATATGGTGCTGCTCTTTGGCTACGGTTTTCCGCGTCATTGGGGCGGGCCGCTGTGTTGGGCGGATATGCAAGGGCTGGACGGCATTCTGGCCGATATCAAACGCTACGCGGAGGAAGATGACTTCTTCTGGCAGCCTTCTGCTTTGCTGGAACCGCTCGTCGCGGCTGGCAAAACTTTCGAGGATTTGAACCGGGGAGAGACGGTATGAAACAGGCAGTGATCGTCAGCACCGCGCGCAGCGGTTTGGCCAAGTCGTTCCGGGGGTCGCTCAACATGACCCACGGCGCAACGCTGGGCGCGCATTCGGTGGAACACGCGGTGAAGCGGGCGGGGATTGATCCGGCCACGGTCGAGGATTGCCTGATGGGCTGCGCCACGCCGGAGGGGGCCACCGGCGGCAACATCGCGCGGCAGATCGCCATTCGTGCGGGGCTTCCTGTGACGGTCTGCGGGGCGACAGTGAACCGTTTTTGTTCCAGCGGGTTGCAGACTGTCGCGATGGCCGCGCAGGCGATCCAGAATGGCGCTGGGCCGATGGTCGCGGGCGGGGTCGAGAGCATTTCGCTGACCGGCAATCACGCGGTGCCCAGCCATGATCCTTGGATCAAGGAACATAAGCCTGCGATCTACATGACGATGATCGAGACGGCGGATATCGTCGCGGAACGCTATGGCGTCAGCCGCGAGGCGCAGGATGAATATGGGCTGCGCAGCCAGCATCGCATGGCCGCGGCACAAGAGGCGGGCAAGTTCGCCGATGAGATCGTGCCGATGCCCGCGACGATGGCGGTAAAGGACAAGGAAACAGGCGAGATTTCTCACCATGAGGTGACGGTGGATCGCGACGAATGCAACCGGCCTACGACCACGATGGAAGGGCTGTCCTCGCTCAATCCCGTGCGCGAGGGGCACTACATCACGGCGGGCAACGCGAGTCAGCTCAGCGACGGCTCTGCCGCGCTGGTGCTAATGGAGGCCAGCGATGCAGAGCGTCAGGGGATTGAGCCCATGGGCGCCTTCAAAGGCTTTGCCGTCGCGGGTTGCGAGCCAGATGAAATGGGCATTGGGCCAGTGTTTGCCGTGCCCCGCCTCTTGGAACGGCACGGGCTGAAGGTGGACGACATCGACCTATGGGAGCTGAACGAGGCTTTCGCCTCCCAAGCGCTCTATTGCCGCGACCGGCTCGGCATTGATGACGAGACATGCAACGTCAACGGCGGCTCGATCGCGATTGGCCATCCCTTCGGCATGACGGGCGCGCGCATGACCGGCCATCTGATGCTGGAAGGCAAGCGGCGCGGGGCGAAGCTGGGCGTTGTGACCATGTGCATCGGCGGCGGTATGGGTGCCGCTGGCCTCTTTGAAATCTTCTAGGGGGACGTTCGATGGACCTGTCTTACACAGACACTGAAAAGGCGTTTAGAGCCGAAGTTCAGGCCTTCATGCGTGATGAATTGCCCGATCACATGGCCGAGAAAGTGCGCAAAGGGCGCGGGCTGACCAAGGCTGATATGGAGGATTGGCACGCGCGCTTGAACGCCAAGGGCTGGCTTGCGCAGAACTGGCCCAAGGCGTTCGGCGGCGCGGAATGGAACGCGGTGCAGCGGCATATCTATGAGGAAGAAGCCTGCCTCGCGAACGCCCCGCGCATCGTGCCATTTGGTCTGTCGATGCTCGGGCCTGTGCTGCAGAAATTCGGCTCAAAAGAGCAGCAAGACCATTGGTTGCCACGCATTCTGGATGGCTCTGACTGGTGGTGCCAGGGCTACTCTGAACCCGGTGCAGGCTCTGATCTGGCGTCGCTCAAAACCAAAGCCGTGCGTGATGGCGACCACTACATCGTCAACGGTCAGAAGACCTGGACGACCCTCGGCCAGCACGCAAACATGATCTTTTGCCTCGTGCGCACGGACCCGGATGCGAAACAGCAAGAGGGGATTTCCTTCCTGCTGATCGACATGGACACACCGGGTATCGAAGTGCGGCCCATCGTGCTGCTTGATGGGTCTGTCGAGGTGAATGAGGTCTGGTTCACGGACGTGCGCGTACCCGTTGAAAACCTTGTGGGCGAAGAGAACAAGGGCTGGACCTACGCCAAGTATCTACTGACCCATGAGCGCGCTAATATCGCGGGTGTTGGGTTTTCCAACGCAGGTCTGGAAGCGGTCAAACGCATGGCCCGGGCCGAGATGGCAGGCGGCAGACCCCTCATCGAGAACCCGCATTTCGCAGCACGTTTGGCGCAGGCCGAAATTGATCTTAGCGCCATGTCCCTCAGCAACCTGCGCATCGTCTCGATGACCGCTGCTGGCGGTGCGCCGGGGCTGGAGGCGTCGATGCTCAAAGTCAAAGGCTCCGTCATCCGGCAAGAGATCAACGATCTCGCGCGTCGTGCTTGCGGGCCTTACGCGCTGCCCTTCCCGTCCGAAGAGGTCGACGGCACCAACATGCCGCCCATCGGGCCGGACTATGCGGGCAAGGTCGCGGGCGAGTATTTCAACCATCGCAAGATCTCGATCTACGGTGGCTCGAACGAGGTGCAGCGCAACATCATCGCCAAGACCACCTTGGCAGGAGGCGCGCGATGAATTTCGAGCTGACCGAAGAACGGCAAATGCTGCAGGACACGCTGCGGCGGTTCCTGCGCGAGAAATATGATGTTGAGACGCGGAACAAAATCCTCGCGAGCGATGAAGGCATGAGCGCCGAGATCTGGGCGCAGATGGCAGAGCTGGGTGTTCTGAGTGCTTTGTTCAGTGAGGAGGATGGCGGCTTTGGCGGCGCTGGTTTCGACATTGCTGTGATCTTCGAGGAACTCGGGCGCGCGGGAATGGTCGAGCCTGTGATGGAGACCTGCATCCTTGGTGGTAGTCTGATCGCCGCGCTTGGAAATGAGACACAAAAAGGCTTGTTAGAGACTGTTATTGGCGGTGAGATGCGTCTCGCGGTGGCACATACAGAGCCGCGCAGTCGCTATGATCTGAGCCGCGTTGAGACCAAGGCGGAAGCCACTGGCGATACCATCCGCATCACTGGGCAAAAGGCCGTCGTACAGGGCGCACCCTTGGCCGACCATGTGATCGTCTCTGCCCGCGAAAGCGGTGCGGTGGATGATCAGGACGGCATTTCCCTCTTTTTAGTGTCTGTTTCCGATCTCGACATGCGCCCCTATCCGATGATCGACGGTGGCGTTGCGACGGAGTTAATGCTCGATATCGAGGTCAGCGCAGACGCGCGCCTCGGCCCTGTTGGCGGTGCCTATGAAGCACTTGCCACAACATGGGCGCGGGCGATTACCGCGCAAGTGGCAGAGACGCTGGGCGCGATGGAAACGGCGACCGATCTGACGATTGAGTACCTCAAAACCCGCACACAGTTCGGCAGGCCTATCGGCACGTTTCAGGCGTTGCAGCACCGCATGGCCGATATGTTGATCGAGCTGGAGCAAGCGCGCGCGGCTGTGATCGGTGCTGCTGGCTATCTGGAAGCAGACCCTAAATTGCGGGATCGCTACGCGAGTGCGGCCAAGAACCTGATGGGCCGTGTCGGGCGTTTGATCGCCGAGGAAAGCATCCAGATGCATGGCGGCATTGCCATGACGCAGGAATATGAACTCGCGCATATCGCCAAGCGCATTACCATGGCCGACCACCGGTTTGGCGACACCGATCACCACCTTGAGCAGTTCATCAAGATGAGCGCTTGAATGCCCCAAGAGATCCGCAACGAGACAGGCACGCAGCGCCTTGTCGGCTATGTGATCGACGTAAGCGATCCGGGTGGGCGGGCGCTGTGCTGGCTTGATCTCGACGCGCGGCATCTCAATCGGCATAGTGTTTTGCACGGCGGGATCGCCACAATGCTGCTGGACAGCGCAAGCGGCGCGACCGGGTCTTTGACGGTCGATCCCAAGGGCCTCGCCCCGTTTCTATCGGTATCTTTGACGGTAAATTTCATTGCGCCGGGCAAGCCGGGGCGGGTGACTGCCAAAGGCGAGATTGTCGGTGGCGGGCGTTCGATCAAGTACATTAACGCGCAATTAACACATGAAGATGGCACGATGATCGCCACATCCTCAGGCGTCTTCAAACGCGTTCCGGAGGGCCGGACATGAGCCTTGCTCGGGTCGAACATGAAGGGCGCACCTTGGTCGTCGTCAACGATAATGCGGGCAAGCGTGGGGCGCTGTCGCAGGATCTTTATGATGCACTGAATGAGGCTCTAACAAGGGCAAAAGACCCTGTAATTCGTGCGGTGATCATTCGCTCGGAAGGTGGGTTTTTCTGCTCCGGCGGTGATCTGAACACGCTTAAAACGCGCAGTGCCCTGTCGCTGGAGGAACGCCGCGCGAAGGTGCAGGAGCTGCATGACATTATTGCTGGCATTCGCACCTGTCCCGTGCCTGTGATTGCCGCTGTCGAAGGTGGTGCAGCGGGAGCTGGCCTGTCGCTCGCCTTGGCGTGCGACATCCTTGTGGCGGCTGAGGGGGCGAAGTTCACCGCGTCCTACGTCAAGGCAGGCGTCGTTCCGGATGCGGGTTTGACCGCTGCGCTGGCGCGCATGATCCCTCGGCAACTGTCGTCCGAGATGTGTTTGCTCGCAAGGACCGTAACGGCTGATCGGTTTGCAGAATTGGGCGTGGTCAATGCCCTTGTCCCCGCGGGGACAGCGATAACGAAAGCGCAAGACTTCGCGGAGGCCTTCGCCCAAGGACCAAGACACGCGCAGGGCACGATCAAGGGGCTGCTGCGATCCGCGTATGACGGAACGGAAGCTGCGCAGCTTGATGCAGAGCGCGAGGCGATGATCCGCGCCGTTGTGGATACCGAAGCGCAGATCGGCATCGCCGCGTTTCTGGACAAGAAAACCCCGGAGTATCCATGAGCCTTCCCGCCACGCCGCTGACGCAAAAGTTCGACCTGAAGCTTCCAGTGGTGGCAGGTGGATTGATGTGGTTGGCGGATGCGGATTATGTCGCTGCCTGCGCGAACGCCGGGATCATGGGGTTTATCACGGCGGCGAGCTTTCCTGACGCGGATGATCTTAGGGCGGAAATCGCCAAGGCGCATCGTCTGTGCGACGGCAAGCCGTTTGGTGTGAACGTCTCGATGCTGCCCAAACTGGTGCCGGGCGAGAAAACCGAAGAGGTGTTTCGTCTGATCGCAGGTGAGGGCGTTGAGGCGATTGAGACGTCCGGGCGCAATCCTGAGGCCTATATGGACCTGCTGAAAGCGCAGGGCAGTTATGTGATCCACAAGGTGCCTTCTGTACGTTTTGCAGCAAAAGCGCAGAGCATCGGTGTCGATATGGTCAGCATTGTCGGTGCCGAATGCGGCGGTCATCCGGGACTCGATCTGATCGGGACGATGGTGAACAACGCCCTTGCTTTGGAGCGGCTGAATATTCCCTTTCTGATTGGCGGCGGCATCGGGCATGGGGCGCAGATCACTGCGGCTTTGGCGATGGGCGCCAGCGGGGTTGTCATGGGCACGCGGTTGTTGGTTGCCGAAGAGCTGAACGCGCATGAGGGCTACAAGCAGGCGCTGGTCGATGCGACGGAGCGGGACACCGCGCTGACCATGCAGACCGTGCGCAACACGATCCGCACGCTGAAAAATGAAACCACAGAGATCGTGGCAAAGATGGAGGCGGAGAACCCCGAAGCGGGCTATGAGGCGCTGCGTCCTTTCGTGGCGGGCACCATTGGGCGCCAGGCCTATGAGACGGGCGATACGTCGAAAGGAATGCTGTCGGCGGGTCATGCGCTGGGGCTGACGGACCGGATCGAGCCTATGGCAGATATCGTCGCGCGGCTGGCGGATCAGGCGGAGGTTGCTCTGGGCAGGCTGACCCATGCGGATTGACGGGTTTCTGAGCGATCAGGCAAAAGCGCGCCCGGATGCGGCGGCGTTGATTGACTGGGACGGCGAGAGCTGGAGTTTCCACAGGGAATGGGACGCAGCGCAGGCGGCAGCGGCGTGTTTGACAGAATACGGGGTGCGACCCGGTGACCGTGTGCTGCTGGTCACTGAAAACTGCGCGGCGCTTTGCGCGTTCATCTACGGGTGCTCGTTGATTGGCGCATGGGCGGTGCCGGTAAACGCGCGGCAGACGGGAGCGGAGCTTTCACGCATTCTTAACCATTGCACGCCGCGCGTTGCGATCTTTTTCACGCAAGCCTCCCCGGATGCCGCTGAGCATGCAAAACGGATGAAGGCGCAAGTGACGTCGGGTGCGTGGGGTGACGTCAGTATCGCGGTGCTCGGCGCTTCCGATCCTGCTGATGAGCCGGATGTGGCGGTTCTGCTTTACACCACCGGAACCACCGGCACGCCCAAAGGCGTGATGCTGACTCATGGTAATCTGGTCTTCGCGGGCAGAACCTCTGCCGCGACACGGGGGATTGAGGCGCATGACCGGGTTTACGGGGCGCTGCCGCTCACGCATGTCTTCGGGCTGGCGTCGATGCTGATGGCGTCCACATTTGCCGGGGCCACGGTACAGCTGGAGGCGCGGTTTTCAGCCGCCAAGCTTTACGGCGCGCTGAAAGGCGGAGTGACGATCCTGCCTGCTGTGCCGCAAATGCATGCGCTCTTGATGGAGCATACCGAGAAAAACGGGCTTGGCTCGCTGGCGGGCGGCCCTTTGCGCTATGTGTCCTCTGGTGCGGCTCCGCTTGATCCGGTGTGGAAACGCAAAGCGGAGGAGTTCTATGGTATCGCGCTGCAGAACGGCTATGGGATGACCGAGACCACAGCTGGCGTGTGCACTACGAAATCACTGATAGGCGATCCGGATATCTCTGTTGGTCCTGCCCTGCCGGGCGTTGAAGTTGCGATTGACGAGACGGCAGAAGGCGGCGGTGATGGCGTGGGCGAAGTGCTGACGCGCGGGCCGCATATCATGCTAGGCTACTTCCGCAACGCGGAAGCGACAGAGGCAGCCTTAGATGCAGACGGGTGGATGCATACCGGCGATCTGGGGCGCATCGACGACAAGGGCCTGTTGCATATTCTGGGGCGCAGCAAGGAGTTGATCATCCGAGGCGGCTTCAACGTCTATCCCCCGGAGGTGGAGGCAGCGCTGAACGATCATCCGGCGGTGGTGCAATCGGCAGTCGTCGGGCGCCGGACATCCACCGGCGATGAGGAGGTGCTGGCCTTTGTGCAGACCATTGCAGAGGATGCGGTGACAGAGATGGAACTGGACCGTTTCGTTGCGGACCGCCTTGCCCCTTACAAGCGTCCGGCGCAGATCGTGTTGGCCTCTACCCTTCCTGCGGCGCCGACGGGCAAGCTGCTTAAGCACAGGATGCTGGATCATTTCGCAGATCGCCTGGCGTAGTGCGCGGCTGCCGCATTCGGTAGGCCGGATGCGTCGCGGATTGATGCCTGCGCGATCCTCTCTGCGGGGTTACGTCAGGACGTCGCGCACCTCGGTGGCAGCAGCAACAAGGCGTTTTGCCAGCAGGTCGATATCTTTTTTGATCCGGAACTCAGGCCCCAGAAGCGACAGGCAGCTTGTCACGCTTTGATCGGCATTAATGATCGGCGCGCCGATGGCGATGGCACCTTCGATGCGTTCGCTGTTGGAGACCGAGTATCCCTGCTTGCGGATCTCGGCCAGCTGACGCCGAAGATCGTTGTCATCGACCAGCGTGTTTTCGGTGTAATGTGCCCGGGGTGATGACAGGACGCGGTTGAGCAGATCCTCTCCGCCGAAGGCCAGAATGGATTTGGACGATCCGATGTATAGCTCGCGGGGGCGTCCGGTTTCGGTGTGCACCCTGATGTCGAGGGGCGAATCCGCTTTCGCGAGGCAAACCGACTGAAGCCCATCGAGAATGCGGTACTGAACCGTTTCGGAGGTTTCGTCGCGCAGGCGGTCGAGAATGGGTTGCAGCAGTTGCAGCTGACCCATTTGCGCACGCGCGTGATCGCCCAGGATGACCGCCTTGGAGGCCAGGTGATAGTTTCCAGCCAGATCCTTGCGCACATATCCGCGCAATTCCAGTGTCACCAGAAAGCGCATGGTGCGGGATTTGTTCAAATCCGCGCGTTTGGAGACCTCCACAAGGGATGATCCCGGCTCGCGGGCGACGATTTCAAGCACGTCCAGAGCGGAATCGACGGCTCCGACAACATATCTTGTCTGGTCTTGTACTGCGCTTTTGTTTGCCACGTTGATCTACAGATCTTTTGTGAATGCCTGTAGCACTTTCTCTATCTGCTTTTGCACGGTTTGGAAATTGCCGGACTTCCTGAAGGCCTCTTCGTCCATGTAAAGACCTCTGTTGATCTCGATCTGGATCGAGTGCCGACCGGCATTGGGGTCGCTGTGCAGCTTGATCAGTTCGGCCCCTTTGTAGGGATCGTTGATCTGGGTTCTGAAACCGGCCTTTGTGAACTCATCGGCGAGGCGTTTGGTGATCGCGGGATCTGAGGTCTTGCCGAAGTTGTCGCTGACGACGATGTCGGGACGCAGGGCGCCCGGATCATCATTCATCGCATTGCCGCGCGATTTCATCGAATGGCAGTCGAGGTGCACGGCGCGGCCGAATTTCTGCGCGGTTTCCGCGATCAGGGCGCCCAGTCTGGCGTGATACGCGTCGTAATAGGTTTCGATATTGGCAAGAAGCGTGGCTGCCGGAATGGGAGCATCATAGACCAGCACATCAGGCAGGGCGTTCCGGCGCAGCAGGCCGAAGCCTTTCTCGGTCTTCTGTGTCGGGTTCAGCGGGAACGGCAGGGGGCCATCGACCAGCGTGGGGTCGATGTCATCTCTGGCGCGATTGGGGTCGATGAAAAAGCGCGGAAACCGAGCGCTCAGAAGCGGCGCGCCCAAGGCGGGCGAGCATTCGAACAGCTCGTCAACCCAGGCGTCCCAGCTAGTCAGCAGGTCTTTTTCGCTGCAGGCAGGGTCAAACCCTTCGGGGTAGTGACGCCAGCTGTGCGGGCTGTCGACGACAAGGGGGATGCTTGCCTCGGCTGGCTGAACCAGGTCGAAGGCTTTGGTGGTGTCGCGCAGAAGCTCTTGAACGGTCATCAGGCTGCCTCCACCAGATGGCAGGCGGTCGATCGATCCGCCCCTGTCGGTTTCAGGTGCGGGTGATCGGTCTTGCACTGTGCGGTGGCCATGGCGCAACGCGGGTGGAAGTAGCACCCCGAGGGCGGATTGATCGGCGAGGGCACCTCGCCTTCCAGCGGTTTATGCACCTTCTTGCGGTTCTTGATCGAGGGGTTCTGGCTCATCAAGGCTTGCGTGTAGGGGTGCTGGGGGTTTGCGAAAATCTCTGCCGTGGGCGCGCTTTCGACGATCTCGCCCAGATACATGATTGCCACCCGGTCCGACAGGTGGCGCACCACCGACAGGTCATGGCTGATGAACACATAGGTCAGATCGAACTTGTCGCGCAGGTCAAGGAACAGGTTGATCACCTGCGCCTGAATGGACACATCGAGCGCGGCAACGGATTCGTCGCAGATCAGCAGTTTGGGGTTCATGGCAAGCGCGCGGGCGATACCGATGCGCTGGCGTTGACCACCCGAGAACTGATGCGGGAAGCGGTCGGCGACATCGGCGCCCATGCTGACGGCCTCAAGCACCTCGGCGACCTTGTCGCGCGCTTCAGAGGCTTTCATGCGCCCGTGGTAAATCGGAGCTTCGGCAATGATGTCCTGCACTTTGTAGCGCGGGTTCATCGCGGCGGCTGCGTCCTGAAACACCATCTGGATATCCATGGCGGCAGCGCGCGCTTGGGCATTTGGCAGGCCGACAACATCATGGCCATCCAGCGTTACCTGACCTTCAGTCGGGGCGGTAATGCCGGCGAGCATACGCGCGATGGTGGACTTGCCGCAGCCGGATTCGCCGATCAAGCCGAGGATCTCACCTTTTTCGACTTTGAAGGATGCGTCACGCACCGCTTGCACAACGGGAGGCACATTGGTTTTGACACCGACTTTGCCCAAACCGCGCGCGATCAGGTCGGGTTTTTTGGCGAAGGTCTTTTTCAGGTCGGATACTTCGAGAAAGCTCATGACGTCGCCTCCGCTGTTTCGGGCACATGGGATGGGTGGTGACAGCGAAAGCGTACTTCGCCGTAGATGTTTTGATCGGGGATCGTCGTCTGGCAGATGTCGGTGGCCCGCTCACAGCGCGGGGCAAAGGGGCAGCCCGCCGGCAGGTTGGTCAGCGACGGTGTCATGCCCGAGATCTGATAGAGACGGCCCTTCGGCTCCTGACCTTCGGGCAGCGATTGCAGCAGACCGACAGTATAGGGATGCTTGGGGCGATCCAGAACCTCGTCGGACGGGCCTTCCTCAACGATCCGACCAGCGTACATCACCGCGATCCGGTCAGAGATTTCGGCGGCGACGCCGAGGTCATGGGTGATCCAGATCAGGCCGGTATCGCGATCCTGTGCCAGGTTCTGCACCAGATAGAGAATCTGCGCCTGGATCGTCACGTCAAGCGCCGTGGTCGGCTCGTCCGCGATGATCAGTTCGGGTTCATTCAGCAGCGCAATCGCGATGGCCACACGCTGACGCATGCCGCCGGAAAGCTCATGCGGGTAGTTCTTCAGCCGCTCACCGGGGGAGGGGATGCCAACATCGGCAAGGCCCTTTTCCGACAGCTTCAACGCTTCGGCCTTGGAGACATTGCGATGCAGGCGAATGGCCTCGATCATTTGCGTGTCGATGCGCAGAACCGGGTTGAGCGTCATCAGCGGATCCTGAAAGACCATCGCCAGCTTGTTGCCGCGCAGTTTGGCCATTTCATTGTCGGATTTGCCGAACAGCTCTTCGCCCGACAGTTTGATTGATCCCTCGACCACCTTGCCTGGCGCGTCGATCAGCCCCATGACGGAAAAGCCCGCCACCGATTTGCCCGATCCACTTTCGCCGACAAGGCCAACGACTTCGCCTTTCTTGACGGTCAGGTCGATTCCATCCACTGCCTTGGCCAGCCAGCCGCGGCCTGAAAACTGGGTTTTGAGCCCACGGATTTCCAATGCATTCTCGGTCATATCAGCGCGCCATTCTTGGGTTGAAGACGTCCCGCAGGCGGTCGCCAACGAGGTTGATGGTCAGAACGAGGATCAGCAACGCCACGCCCGGATAGATCGCAATCCAGTATTCGTAGCCTAGCATGAACTCGAAACCGTTGGCGATCAGCAGGCCCAGCGACGGCTGTGTCTTGGGAAGGCCAAGACCCAGGAAGCTGAGTGTTGCTTCCAGCGTGATCGCATGCGCGGTCTGCACGGTCAGGATCACCAGCAAGGGCGGCAGGCAGTTGGGCAATACGTGCCGGAACATGATCCGGATCGGCGGCAGGCCCTGCGACTTTGCGGCCGCCACATAATCCTTGGCGTTTTCCGAAAGGGCCACACCACGCACGGTGCGGGCGTAATAGGCCCATTGCACCACGACCAGCGCGATCAGCACCTTGTCGACGCCTTGACCCAGAGTAGCCAGAAGTACCAAGGCGATCAGGATGGACGGGAAGCTGAGCTGCAGGTCCACGAGCCGCATTATGATTGTATCGACGCGGCCCCCGAAATAGGCGGCGATCAAGCCAAGGCTGGTGCCGATGGCGGCACCGATCACGGCGCTGAGCACGCCAACGAAGATCGAAATGCGCAGCCCGTAGAGGATGGCGCTGAATAGGTCGCGGCCCGCCTCGTCGGTTCCAAGAATGAAGGTCATCTCGCCCGTGAAATCAGTGGACCCCGGTGCAAGACGCCCGTTCATGATTGACACAGTTGACAGATCATATGGGTTCTGCGGCGCGATATACGGCGCCAGCATAGCGATGAAGGGAAACGCGATCAGCAGGATCAGCGCGCCGACGGCCAAAGGGCTTTCGGCATAGTGACGGAGTTTGTCGGAGAAGGAAGTCGATTGTTGCATGGGACCCTCCTATTGCGCCTGATCGCCGAGGCGGATGCGCGGATCGAGCCAGACGTAGAGCACGTCGACGATGAGGTTGATGATGACGAACAGCAGGGTGATCATCATCAGGTAGGCGACGACGATGGGGCGGTCGAGATTGAGAATGCTCTCGATGATCAGCTTGCCGACGCCGGGCCAGGAAAAGATGGTTTCGGTCACGACCGCGAAGGCGATGAGGTGGCCAAATTCGATGCCGATGACGGTGACCACCGGGACCATGACATTTTTGCCGACGTGCAGGCCGATCAGGCGCAGGCCGCGCACACCCTTGGCGCGGGCGAACTTGATGTAGTCCTGCCCGGTCACTTCCACGGTTCCTGCGCGGACCAGGCGGATGATCAGCGAGACCTTGAAAAGCGCCAGGTTCACCGCTGGCAGAATGATATGTTTGAACCCGTCCCAGGTCAGGAAGCTGATCTCCATTCCGAGAATTTCGACCGTGTCGCCTCGGCCTGTTGCGGGCAGCCAGCCCAGAGAGACCGAGAAGATAAGAATGAAGACGATGCCGACCCAGAAGCTGGGCAGTGAGAAGCCCAGGATGGATCCGGCCATGATCGTTTTCGATACCGGGGAGTCAGGCTTGAGACCTGCATAAAGGCCAAAGGGAATACCTACAAAGAGCGCGATGAGCAGGGCGCAGAAGGCCAGTTCAAGCGTTGCGGGCAGGCGTTCGAAGATAACATCGAGGACAGGGCGGCCAAAGACGAAGCTTTCGCCAAGATCGCCGCGAACCGCCTTCGTCAGGAAATCCCAGAACTGGACGATGATCGGTTGATCAAGACCAAGAAGCCGACGGGCCTCTTCAATCTCGTCCTGTGAGGCGGAGGGGTCTACCAGCAGGTACACCGGATCGCCAACGACGTTGAGGCCAAAGAAGACGATGATCATCATAGCAAGGACGATCAGCCCGGCGGTCAAAAGGCGCCTGACAAGATACTCTGTCATCGGAAATCCCTTTCAGTAGCTTGGCGGGCAATAACGAGCCCGGATAGCTGCTTGTTGAAATTCAGACCTGCAGCGGGAGGAGGCCCGCTGCAGGTGAGTGCCATCAGTTGGCGTGGTGTTTGACGTTCTGAGCGCGTGTGAACAGGTCAGTGCGCGGATCGATGATCAGACCGTCGCGTGTTGCCCAGACTGCGCTGAGGTGGTGGATCGGCAGGATGCCGACTTCGTCAATCGCGATCTTTGTCGCTTGTGCGAGCAGATCCAGACGCTTGGCTTCATCGATCTCTGCCGCCGCTTCGGTTGCCAGACGGTCAACCTCCGGGTTGGAATAGCGCGCACGGTTGTTTGCGCCGGTCTTGGCTTCCTTGTCGTATGTCATGACAAGCGCGGTCAGGGCTGCATCGGCAACGCCGTTCGCGGCACCAAAGCCCACCATGTAGAAGCTGAATTCCGGCTCGCCGTTCACGCCGCCACGCGAAGCGCGCTTGAAGTAAACGGAACGGGGCAGTGTCTGAACTTCGGTCGGGATACCGCCTGCGGACAGAAGCTGGCCCATCGCCTCGCACACTTTACCGTCGTTCATGTAACGGTCATTGGTGCAGTGGATTGTCAGCTTGAAGCCATCGGGATAACCGGC
>JBCCUH010000014.1:0-16175 GCA_039197405.1 Pseudomonadota bacterium | reverse complement strand
TCCATCGTGGCGCGCTGACCAGAGCCGGGGTTGCCGACGTTGACGCGCTTGCCTTTTAGACCTTCGAAACTGTCGATACCGCTGTCGCCGCGTACCAACAGCGTGAACGGCTCGGCATGGACCGAGAACATGGCGCGCAGCTCCGGGAAGGCCGCGTCGCCTTCGAACTTGGAAGTGCCGTTGAACGCGTGGAACTGCCAGTCGGACTGGGCCACGCCGAATTCAAGCTCGCCTGCCTTGATGGTATTGATGTTGTAGACAGAGCCGCCGGTCGATTCCACCGCGCAGCGAATGCCGTGTTCCTTGCGGTCGCGGTTCACCAGACGGCAGATCGCGCCGCCGGTCGGATAATAGACGCCCGTGACGCCGCCCGTGCCGATCGAGATGAACTCCTGCGCGGATGCCGCGCCACCAAGGGCCATGGTCGCGGCAACCACGCCGCCAAAGAATGTCGTGTGTTTCATAATCAAACTCCCGTTATTTTTGTAAGAGCGCAGCCGCTGAGCCTTGGCCGCAGTCGCGCCGAACTGACATCAGGGTCATCAAAGCAAGCAGGGATGTCAAAGGGATTCTCGTCTTGACAAGCCCTGCGCGGCGGCGCTCTGCTTGCAACATGCCCGAATTTGCAAAAGGACCAGCGCCATGTCTTCGGTCTTTCCACGCGTGATCAAATCGCCGCCCCCCAGGGCGGTGCGCTCGGCAGGCTGCTATATCTATGACGACAGCGGCAAAGCCTATTTTGACGGCTCGGGCGGTGCGGCTGTGTCCTGCCTGGGGCATGGCGATGCAGAGGTGATCGCGGCGGTACAGGAGCAACTGGGCAATCTGGCCTTCGCACATACGGGGTTTTTCACGTCAGAGCCCGCCGAAGAGCTGGCCGATCTGCTGATCGCCCACGCGCCCGAGGGCATCTCGAAAGTCTATTTCGTCTCTGGCGGCTCTGAAGCGACCGAAGCGGCGATGAAGCTGGCGCGGCAGTATTTCGTGGAGAAGGGCGAAGGCGAGCGCCGCCACATCATCGCCCGCAAGCAAAGCTATCATGGCAATACGTTGGGCGCGCTGGCTGCCGGGGGCAATCAATTCCGCCGTGCCCAGTTCGAGCCGCTGCTGACGCCCATGTCGCATATCGCGGCCTGTTATGACTATGCCGAGCGCGCGACGGGCGAAAGCCTTGAGGACTACGGACAACGCGCTGCCAACGCGCTGGAGGAGGAAATCCTGCGGCTGGGGCCTGAGACGGTGATCGCCTTCATGGCAGAACCCGTGGTTGGTGCGACCCTGGGCGCGGTGACGGCAGTGCCGGGATACTTCAAGCGCATTCGCGAGATCTGCGACCGGTATGGCGTGCTGCTCATTCTTGATGAGGTGATGTGCGGCATGGGGCGAACCGGGCATCTTTTCGCCTGCGAGGCCGAAGGCGTGAGGCCCGACGTCCTGTGCATCGCCAAGGGTCTGGGGGCGGGCTATCAACCCATCGGGGCGATGCTCTGCTCGCAGCAGATTTATAATACGTTGGAAGGTGGCTCGGGTCTTTTTCAGCACGGGCACACTTATCTGGGGCACCCGGCGGCCTGCGCGGCAGGTCGTGCGGTGGTCTCGGCGATCCTGAAGCGCGGTTTGATCTCCCGCGTGCGCGAGATTGGCGGTCTTTTGAGATCGGCGCTTGAGGAAGAATTTGGCCAGCATCCGCATGTGGGCGATATTCGCGGACGCGGCCTGTTTCTGGGGTTGGAGTTCGTGACCGACCGGTCATCGAAAACACCCTTTGATCCGGCAAAGAAGCTGGCGGGGCGATTGAAGACCGCTGCCTTTGCGGAAGGGCTGGTGTGCTACCCCATGCCGGGCACCCGTGACGGTGTGCATGGCGATCATGTGCTGCTGGCCCCGCCCTTCATCACCTCGGAAGATCAGGTAGGTGAGATCACCGAAAAACTGAGCCGGGCTGTCGCGCAGGTGATCTGACGCGCTTTCGCAAGCGTGGTCGAATTTTAGGCTAAAATTCGTTGAGGGGCGCTGCCCCCGGCGCTGCGCGCCTCCCCCGAGGTATTTTTGGACCGAAGAAGAATTGCTTTCAGCAGCGGATTTCGGTTTCGGCGCGCGGATCGCGGAGCAGCGCCTCGGCCTGAACCGCGTCGCGTTTGCGTTTCCAGCCCGTTGAAATGTGTTCGCAATGCAGGATGCGCGTGTCCGGCAGCGTTACAAATCTGTTGAACGCATAGCGATGGATGCCGTGGATGTCCCAGGCGGTGCGGGTGAACCATCGGTTGGGCACCAGAGCGTATTTGCCTTTGCTGAAGGCATCGTCCTTTTTGCGCCAGATGTGATCAGCGTGGCGGGGCATCCTGTCGTTATCAAGGTTGGAATAGCGCCAGTAGCTGGGCATGGTCACATAACCAAGGTGCGAGGCGACGGCGGCATCAAAGGCGCTCTCGCCGCAGACCAGCTCGTCAATGTCGATCAGCAGCGCGGCGCGGGCGCGCGCGAGAAACCTGTGCCGTGCCAGGTTGAGCATACCCGCCTGATAAAACATCGAGCGATGGATGAGCTTGCTGGCCTTCCAGCTTCCGAACGGAAAATCTGACGCGATGGCGGCGGAGGCTGCGATACCGGCGCCGGCGCCGATGGCATGGCGCGCGTCTTCAAGGCCGTAGGTGGTTGAGCCGTTGTCAAAAAGCAGCGCCGCATCCGCGCCCTGATCGCGCCGGTGATGTAGGGCCCAGTCAGTGAGCCACTCCAGCGCGTTATCCTTGGACTTGGTCATCAGCACATTAGCGCCGTCAAAGGCGGTTTCCTGCGGTGAGACGGCGGCGCGCAGCTCCAGTGTGCCGTGGCGGATCACCATTTCGGCGGGCCGGGTCCTGCAGGCGATCCACACTTCATCGTGTCGCCGGTACCGTTTGATCCGCGGCCGCGGCAGCGCCGTGCCATCGGCTTCGATCCGCCCGTCCTTCAGCAGGCTTTCGAGGTTCAGCAGCTTGGGGCAGACCAGAAGAATGGCCCGCGCGCGCGGCATCCAGACCACATCATAGGCCAGCGTGGTAAAATCATAGGTCTCGTCATACCCCGGCAGGCGGTACCGATCCGGGACGATGTGACGCCGCCGCAGGGGCGCATCATCGGGCAGGACCAACGGGTTGAGGATCACCTTTTGCATGCCAAGGGGCCTATCCAGTTTGCCGCATGGGCGCAACGCATTGCATCGCAGCGCACCTGCGCTAAGACTGCGCGCACGGCCGCAAAAAGGGACACACCCATTGCTCACCTCCTTTGTTCCGGGATTTTTCCTGAGCCTGTCGCTGATTCTGGCCATTGGCGCGCAGAACGCATTTGTGCTGCGCCACGGGTTGCGGCGCGAACATGTTCTGCCCATCGTGCTGTTTTGCGCAGTTTCGGATGCGGCACTGATCATAGTCGGGATCGCTGGCTTCGGCAGCCTGGCAGAGGCGTTTCCCGGTTTCGAAACGGTGATGCGCTATGGCGGCGCGGGCTTTTTGATCTGGTATGGGCTGCGCAGCGCACGCTCGGCCCTGCAAAGCTCCGACGCGCTGCAGGCCAGCCAGGCCAGTTCCGCGCCGCTTGGCAAAACGCTGGCAATGCTGGCGGCCATCACCTGGCTGAACCCGCATGTCTATCTTGATACTGTGGTGCTGATCGGCTCGATCTCGGCAGGATACCCCGACAAACTGGCCTTTGGCGCAGGCGCGACACTGGGCAGCTTCAGCTTTTTCGCCGCACTTGGATTTGGCGCGCGCCTGCTGGCCCCGCTATTTGCACGACCTGCTGCCTGGCGCATCCTCGACGCTGCGATTGCGCTGATCATGTGGGCCATCGCGATATCGCTGATCGTTTGACTTGCGCGCCTGCCAAGGCTCTGATTTGTCAGGGCCATGTCAGAACGCCAACACCGCCCAACATTGGGAATTTTCTGGATGGTCGTCACCGGGCTGTGCTTTGTGGCTGTGACCGCATTGGTCAAAGTCATGGGGCCGCGCATCCCGGCGGCTGAAGCGGCCTTCCTGCGCTATGCGCTGGGCCTTGTGTTTCTGATCCCCGCAGCGGGCGCCCTGCGGCGATACCGCTTTGACAGCGGAACGCTGAAGCTGTTCGGCATCAGAAGCGCCTGCCACACATTGGGGGTGATACTGTGGTTTTACGCGATGACCCAGATCCCGCTTTCGGAAGTCACGGCTATGAACTACCTCAACCCGGTCTACGTCACATTGGCGGCGGCGCTGTTTCTGGGCGAACGTCTGGCCATGCGCCGCCTGCTGGCGGTACTGGCGGCACTGATCGGCGCGCTGATCATCCTGCGTCCGGGGTTTCGCGAGCTCAATTCCGGGCATTTCGCCATGCTCTTCACCGCCGCGGTCTTTGCCGGATCCTACCTTAGCGCCAAGATGCTGTCGGAACGCGCGCCGCCCTCGGTCGTGGTCGGGATGCTATCGATTACCGTGACGATCTGCCTTGCGCCTTTCGCATATGCAGTCTGGATCACGCCGACGCCGCTGGAACTGGCGCTGCTCTTCGGGGTCGCCTGTTTCGCAACGGCAGGGCATTACACGATGACGCTGGCCTTCTCGATGGCGCCGCTGACGGTTACCCAGCCGGTCACCTTCCTGCAACTGGTCTGGGCGGTGTCGCTGGGCTATTTTGCCTTTGGCGAAGCGGTGGATATCTGGGTCATCCTTGGCGGGGCGATCATTCTAGCGGCGGTGAGTTTCATCACCTGGCGCGAGGCAGTGCTGAAACGCCAGGTCACCCCCACCACCCATCAAACCAAAGGCTAGCCCTGCGTGCTGCAGCACACAGGGCCACAGGTTGCCTCAGGCGGCATAGCCGATCCGTCCCAGCGCGACCTTGATCTCATCAAGGATCGCCGGATCATCAATCGTCGCGGGCATCTTGAACGCTTCGCTGTCCGCGATCTTGACCATCGTGCCGCGCAGGATCTTGCCAGAACGGGTCTTGGGCAGGCGGTCGACCACAACGGCCAGCTTAAAGGCGGCCACGGGGCCGATCTTCTCGCGCACGAGCTTGACGCATTCCGCGACGATGTCACGTTCGGCGCGGTCAACGCCTGCATTTACGCATAAAAAGCCCACGGGCAGCTGCCCTTTGATCTGATCGGTCACGCCGATCACCGCGCATTCGGCTACATCGGGGTGGGCGGCCAGCACCTCCTCCATCGCGCCGGTTGACAGGCGGTGGCCAGCTACGTTGATCACGTCATCCGTGCGCGCCATGATGTAGAGATACCCGTCCTCGTCAATCATGCCCGCATCACCGGTCTCATAATAGCCGGGGAAATGCGTCAGATAGCTTTTGCGAAACCGCGCTTCGGCATTCCAGAGCGTCGGCAGCGTTCCGGGCGGCAGCGGCAGTTTGACGGCAATCGCGCCCAGCTCGCCGGGCTTCATCGGGTGCCCGCCTTCATCGAGGATCTGCACGTCATAACCCGGCATCGCGACCGAAGGGCTGCCCAGTTTCACCGGCAGATGCTCAATCCCCATCGGGTTGGCGGCAATCGCATAGCCGGTTTCCGTCTGCCACCAGTGATCAATCACCGGCACGCCAAGCTGGTCCTGCGCCCATTCGATGGTGTCCGGATCGGCCCGTTCCCCGGCCAGATAGACCACCCGCAGCCCGCTCAAATCGTATTTCTTGACGAAATCGCCCTTGGGATCCTCGCGTTTGACCGCCCGAAAAGCGGTTGGGGCAGTGAAGAAGCTTTTGACGTCATGTTCGGCAATGACCCGCCAGAACGTGCCGGCATCGGGCGTGCCCACAGGCTTGCCCTCGAAGACGATCGTGGTGTTGCCATGGATCAGCGGCGCATAGCAGATGTAGGAATGCCCAACGACCCAACCCACATCGGAGGCGGCCCAGAACACCTCGCCGGGCTCGACGTTGTAGATGTTCTTCATCGTCCAGTTCAGCGCAACCAGATGGCCGGCGGTGTGGCGCACAACGCCTTTGGGCGCGCCGGTGGTGCCCGACGTGTAAAGGATATAGGCCGGGTGATTGCCTTCGACCGGCACGCAATCGGCAGGCTCAGTGCCCTCCTGAAAGCCGTGCCAGTCCACATCGCGGCCCGGTACCAACGTGGCGATTTCCTGCTCGCGCTGCAGGATCACGCACAGCTCGGGTTTGTGGCGGGCCATCTCGATGGCGCCATCCAGCAGCGGTTTGTAGGACACGGTGCGCCCCGGCTCCAGCCCGCAAGAGGCCGCGATGATCGCCCGAGGTGTGGCATCGTCAATGCGCACCGCCAGCTCATTGGCCGCAAAACCGCCGAACACAACCGAGTGGATCGCACCCAGCCGCGCACAGGCCAGCATGGCCTCCAGCGCTTCGGGCACCATGGGCATGTAGATGATCACACGGTCGCCTTTGCCGACGCCCTTTGCCTTGAGCGCGCCAGCCAAAGCGGCCACCCGTGTCTGCAGCTCGGCATAGGTGAGCTTCGACTGGGTGCCGGTGATCGGGCTGTCGTGAATGATCGCCACCTGATCGCCGCGCCCGTTTTCCACATGGCGGTCGACAGCATTATAGCAGGTGTTCACGCGCGCATCGGCGAACCACTCGTAAAGATGATCACCCTTGTCGAACAGCGCTTTGCTCGGCGCAACCTCCCAGTCAATCGCCTCAGCAGCCGCCAGCCAGAACCCTTCTGGATCCGCGGATGCCGCAGTGTAGATGTCACGATAGCTCATCTCAGTCTCCTCCCATGTCTTGGCCAAAGTGTTACGCCGCCCGCGCCGAGCGGGGCAAGCTTTCAGACCAGCAGGCGGACAGACTGTCGCGGATAATTTGCAATGTTTGCGCCATCAGGGCTGCGAAGTTTTGCAAACCCGGTGGGAATTGGAATGTTTTGCGCAGGTTTGTGTAAATTCTGCAAATTTGCAAAGTCGCTTTGGTGCCATTGGCCCTGCGTGCTGCAGCACGCAAGGCGACGAAGGCCTAGCCGTAATTTGACACCGGCGTGCCTGCAACGGCGGCCATGTTCAGCAAGCCGCGCGCGGTGACGCCGGGGGTGACGATATGGGCGCGGTTGCCCATGCCCATCAGGATCGGACCCACCTCCAGGCCACCGGCTTTCATCTTCAGCATGTTGCGGCTGGCAGAGGCCGCATCCGCGTGACCGAAAATCAGGATATTGGCTGGCCCCTCAAGACGCCCCCCCGGGAGCAGACGTTCACGCAGCTCTGGGTCAAGCGCCGCATCCACGTTCATCTCACCCTCATAGGCGAAATCGGTCTGCATGCCGTCGAGAAACTCGATAGCCTCACGCAGCCGCTTGCCGGAACCCTCCGCCTGATTGCCAAACTGGCTTTGCGAGCAGAAGGCCACGCGCGGCTCAACCCCGAAGCGGCGCGCATGACGCGCGGCGCCCAGAGCGGTCTGCGCCAACTGCATCGGCGAGGGCAGGGACCACACATGGGTGTCGGCCAGAAACAGCGGCCCCTCCTCCAGGATCATCAGCGACAGCGCCCCGTGCGCCTGATGCACCTTCGAACCCAGCACCTGCTCGACATAATTGAGATGCCAGCGGTATTCGCCAAAAGTGCCGCAGATCAGGCTGTCCGCTTCGCCGCGATGCACCATCACCGCCCCGATGGCCGTAGTATTGGTGCGCATCACCGCCTTGGCGATATCGGGCGTCACACCGCGCCGCGCCATGATCCCGTGATAGGTCTCCCAGTAATCGCGGTAGCGCGGATCGTTCTGCGGGTTCACGATGCGGAAATCGCGATCCGGGCGAATGGTCAGACCAGCGCGCTCGCAACGGGTGTTGATCACCTCCGGGCGCCCGATCAGAATCGGCTGCTCTGTCGTTTCTTCCAAAATCGCCTGCGCCGCGCGCAGCACCCGCTCATCCTCGCCCTCGGCAAAGACAATGCGCCGCGACGCGGTAGCCGCCGCTTCAAAGACCGGCCGCATGAGCAGCGCGGATTTGAATACCGATGCATTCAATTGCTCGCGATACGCATCCAGATCATCCAACGGGCGCGTGGCCACACCTGTTTCCATCGCCGCCTGCGCCACGGCAGAGGACACCACCGCAGACAGGCGCGGATCGAACGGCTTGGGGATCAGATACTCCGGCCCGAAGGTCAGCTCTTCCCCTTGATAGGCTGCCGCCGCCTCCGCGCTGGTGGTGGTGCGTGCCAGCTCTGCAATCCCGGCGATACAGGCCAGCTTCATCTCGTCATTGATCGTCGTCGCCCCCACATCCAGCGCGCCGCGAAAGATGAAGGGAAAACACAGCACGTTGTTTACCTGATTGGGAAAATCGCTGCGCCCGGTCGCGATGATCGCATCAGGGGCCACTTCGCGCGCCAGATCGGGCAGGATTTCGGGGTTCGGATTGGCCAGCGCAAAGATAATCGGTCGATCCGCCATCTTGGCGACCATATCCTGCGATAACACATTTGGCCCCGACAGCCCCAGAAACAGATCGGCGCCGTCAATGACATCATCCAGCGTCCGCGGCGTGCTGCCCTGCGCATATGCGGCCTTTTGCGGCGTCATCTCCGCCTCGCGGCCCTCATAAACCAGCCCCGCAATATCGCAAAGCCAGACGTTCTCGCGTTTCACCCCCAGCTTGAGCAGCATGTTCAGACAGGCAATGCCTGCCGCGCCGCCGCCGGTCGAGACGATCTTGATATCCTCAAAGGCCTTGCCGGTAACGGCCAGCGCATTGGTCGCCGCCGCCCCGACAACGATGGCGGTGCCGTGCTGGTCGTCGTGAAACACCGGGATGTTCATCCGCTCGCGGCAGATATCCTCGACGATAAAGCAGTCCGGCGCCTTGATGTCTTCCAGGTTGATCGCGCCGAATGTGGGACCAAGCGCGCAAACAATCTCGGCCAGTTTTTCGGGGTCTTTCTCATCCAGTTCGAGATCGAAACAGTCGATGCCTGCAAATTTCTTGAACAGGACCGCCTTACCTTCCATCACAGGTTTGGAGGCCAACGGCCCGATATTGCCCAGCCCCAGAACCGCCGATCCGTTGGTGACAACCGCCACCAGATTGCCGCGCGCGGTATAGCGGCTGGCGTCGGCGGCGTTCTGTTTGATCTCAAGACAGGCTTCGGCAACGCCGGGGGAATAGGCGCGGGACAGATCACGGCCATTGGCAAGCGGTTTGGTTGCCCTGATCTCCAGTTTGCCGGGCTTGGGGAATTCGTGATACTCCAGCGCCGCCAGACGTGTTTTTTCCCGTTGCTGATCTGTTGACTGATCCGCCATGAGTCCCTCTCGCAAAATTATAGTTTGGCATTAAACTATCATACAGGAGCTTAAAACCCTCTCTGTATTTAGCGCAGCTTTTGTGAAAACTTGCAAATACTCAGGGGCGTTGTCAGTCTACCTGAATTCCAGACCAGAGAGAGTCGCCGTGACAGACATCAAAGCAGAGATTTGCGGGCCAACATCCGACCTGCGTGCAGATATTCCCTTTTTTACCAAGACGCTGGGGATGCGGATGGACATGATCTATCCGGCGGACAATCCTTCGGTGGCTGTGTTCTCCGGTTACGGAGTGGCCCTGCGCCTTGATCAGGCGGACACCGGCGCGCCGTTGCACATCACTCTGCGCGCAGATGATCCCGGCGCGGTGGCGGACGGGCAGGGCGCAGTGACTTCTCCGGGCGGTACGCGTGTGACGGTGACCGAGATGAACCCGCCTCTGGTGCTGCCGCAGACCTTGCATTCCTTCGTGGTGCGCCGCCTTGCCGATCAGGCCCCTTGGGTCATTGGCCGCGCGGGGATGCACTACCGCGATCTGATCCCGGATCGTCTGGGCGGCTCGATCATTGCCAGCCACATCCGCATCCCCGATGGCGGTCCGGTGCCAGATATGGTGCATTATCACACGGTGGGGTTTCAGCTGATCTTTTGCTACCGCGGCTGGGTCGATCTGGTTTACGAAGATCAGGGCGAGCCGTTTCGCCTGCATGCGGGCAACTGCGTGATCCAGCCCCCGCAGATTCGCCACCGCGTTCTTTATGCCTCTGATAACATTGAGGTACTCGAAATTGGCGTTCCCGCCGAGCATGTCACGACAATTGATCACGAGATGGATTTGCCCAATGGCACGGTCAATCCCGAGCGCGAGTTTCAGGGCCAGACATTCGTGCATCACAAAGCGGATGAAGCCACCTGGGCACCCTTCCGTCTAAGCGGGTTTCAAAGCCGCGATACCGGCATTGCGGAGAACACCAAGGGTGTGGCGGGCGTGCATGTGCTGCGCCGGGGCGCGGGCGCGCCGGTCTGGCAGGCCCATGACAGCGATATTCATTTTACCTTCGTGATGGACGGGACGATGACGCTGGAAGGCGAGGGCCGTGATCCCTATGCGTTGCAGGCTGGTGATGCTTTCGTCGTCCCTCCGGGGATGCTGACGCGCTACAGTGACGTCTCTGAGGATATCGAGCTTTTGGAAGTCTCGCTGCCCGGTGTTTTCAGGACATGGGAAGGGAACCCCGCATGAGCCTGCGGCAAGCGGCGACGGATGTGCGCCTGAACGCCCATACGCCCTATTCCGGGTTTCAGGTGGGCGCGGCGGTCCGCACCGCCTCTGGCAGGGTTTTTGTAGGCTGCAATGTCGAGAACGTCGCCTACCCCGAAGGCACTTGCGCTGAGGCGGGCGCCATCGCGGCCATGTGCGCGGCGGGCGAGCGCGAGATCGCGGAAATCTATGTGATCGCAGGCAGCCCCAAGCCGGTGACGCCCTGCGGCGGTTGCCGTCAGAAGATTGCGGAATTTGCAGCCGGGGATGTGCAGGTCACGATGGCCACCACCACAGGTGAAGAGCAGATGATGCGCGTGCGCGATCTGCTTCCCGGTGCCTTTGACGCCAGCTTCATGGGCGGCTCCTGATGGATGCGCGCGCGGTGATTGCGGCGCTCCGGCGCGGCGAAGACGTCCCGGCGGATGCGCTGGCGTGGTTTGCGCAGGGGCTGGCGGATTGCACTGTGTCCGATGCGCAGGCCGGAGCCTTCGCGATGGCGGTCTGTCTGCGCGGTCTGGGTGCGGACGGGCGCGCCGCGTTGACATTGGCGATGCAGCGCAGTGGCAAGACGCTACGCTGGGATGTGCCGGGGCCGGTGTTGGACAAGCATTCCACCGGCGGTGTCGGCGATTGCGTCAGCCTCGTGCTTGCCCCCGCATTGGCTGCTTGCGGCGCGTTTGTTCCGATGATCTCCGGACGCGGGCTGGGCCATACAGGCGGTACGCTGGACAAGATGGAAAGCATCCCCGGCCTCAGCACGCTTGTGGATGAGGCGCGTTTTCATCAGGTGGTGCGCGATGCAGGCTGCGCCATCGTCAGCGCCTCCAGCGATATCGCGCCTGCCGACAAACGGCTTTATGCCGTGCGCGATGTGACGGCGACGGTAGAAAGCACAGACCTGATCACCGCGTCGATCCTGTCCAAGAAACTGGCGGCTGGTCTGCAAGGGCTGGTGCTGGACGTGAAGCTTGGTACCGGCGCTTTCATGAAATCGCAAGCAGACGCTTTAGAGTTGGCGCGGGCGCTGGTCGAGACCGCCAATCTGGCAGGCTGCCCGACCACCGCGCTGATCACTGACATGAACGCACCGCTGGCACCGGCGCTGGGCAACGCGCTGGAAGTGGCCGAGGTGATGCGGGTGCTGAAGGGCGAGGTCAAAGGCCCGCTCTTTGAGCTGAGCATCGCGCTGGGGGCGCAGTTGATGACCAGCTCTGGCCACACGCCCTCTGTCGAGGTTGCCGCAGGCCGTCTGGCGCGCGCGATCGAGACCGGCGCGGCGGCAGAGCGGTTTGGACGGATGGTCGCCGAAATGGGCGGGCCGCTGGCTTTCGTGGACACGCCCGAGCGCTTCCTGCCCGAAGCGCCGGTCATTCGCGAGATCACCGCCACCCGGTCCGGTGTCGTCACCGGGTTTGACGGCGAGGCGCTGGGGCTGGCCGTAGTCGCGCTGGGCGGCGGGCGCCAAGTTGAAAGCGATCTGGTGGATCCGGCGGTGGGTCTTTCAGAGGTTGTCCCCGTGGGGACATCGTTAACCATTGGTCAACCTTTGGCCCGCGTTCATGCGGCGCGGGAAAGCCAGGCTGACCGCGCGGTCCAGGCGGTGCTTGCGGCCATTCAGATCGGCGAGGCGGCCCCGGCGCCTCAGCCGCTTGTCAGAGAGGTGATTGTCTGATGGCCCGCGCTTTTGTCATTGTGCTTGATTCCGTCGGCTGCGGCGGTGCGCCGGATGCGGATCAGTTTTTCAACCGTGACGTGCCTGACACGGGCGCCAACACGCTGGGGCATATCATCTGCGATCACGGGCTGCATGTGCCGCATCTTGATGCGTTGGGTCTGGGCGCGGCGGTGCGGCTGTCGAGCGGGATGGAGACACCGGGGCTGACGGCGCAACCTGCCGGGCTGTGGGGCGCGGCGCGTGAAGTGAGCCGGGGCAAGGACACCCCATCGGGGCACTGGGAACTGGCGGGGCTACCGGTGCCCTGGGACTGGACCTATTTCCCGGACGCCTGTCCCGCCTTCCCGGAGGAGGTGACGCAAGCGCTGTGCAAGGCGGCGGGAACCGATGCGATACTGGGCAATTGCCACTCCAACGGGGTGAAGATCATCGAGGACTTCGGGGCAGAGCATCTGCAGAGCGGGCAGCCGATCTGCTACACGTCGGCGGACAGCGTGCTGCAGATCGCAGCGCATGAAGAGCAGTTTGGATTGCAGCGCCTGCTGGATCTTTGCGCAGCGGTGGCCCCGATGCTGCATGACATGAAAGTCGGCCGCGTCATCGCGCGCCCCTTCATTGGCACACCGGAAGACGGGTTTACGCGCACCAAGAATCGGAAAGACTTTGCCATCACACCGCCCGCGCCGGTGCTGACCAACTGGGTGCATGCCGCAGGCGGCACGGTGCATGGGGTGGGCAAGATCGGCGATATCTTTTCGATGTCCGGAATTGATACCACAGTGAAAGGCCGGGATGCGGATCTGATGGTGGCGCTGGACAAGCTGGCGGAGACGGCAGCGCAAGGCGATCTGGTGTTTGCCAATCTGGTGGAATTCGACAGCGAATATGGCCATCGCCGCGATGTGCCAGGCTATGCGACGGCGCTGGAACGGTTCGATCTTTGGCTGGGGCAATTCCTGCCCAAGCTGGGGGCCGGTGATATGCTGGTGATCACCGCCGATCATGGCAACGATCCTACCTGGGTGGGCACCGATCACACGCGTGAGCAGGTGCCGGTTCTTGTCCACGGCGCCGGAATGGGCGAGATAGGGATTTGCGCCTTTGCCGATGTGGCTGCGTCCGTTGCGGCGCATCTGGGTGCGCAGGCATCAGGACCGGGACGGAGTTTTCTATGACAGAGGTGAGTGAAGAGCTGGCGGCGATCCTGCATCTGCCAAAGATCGAGTTGCACACGCATTTCGAAGGATCGGCTCCGCCTGCATTCATTGCCGGACTGGCCAAGGAAAAAAACGTCGATCTGAGCGGCGTGTTCACGGCAGACGGATCATATGCGTTTCGCGATTTCGTCCATTTTCTCAGCGTTTATGAGGCCGCGACCGAGGTTCTGGCATCGCCGGAGGATTTTCGCCGCATGGGGCTGGCCGTTCTGGAAGACGCAGCTGCCAATGGTGTGATCTACATGGAGACCTTTCTGAGCCCCGATTTCTGCGGTGGTGGCGATGTGGCGGCCTGGCGCGAGTATCTGGCCGCCATCCAGGAGGCCGCCGTCGTCGGCCAGCGGGATTTTGGCATCACGCTGCGCGGGATCATCACATGTATCCGCCATTTCGGACCCGAACAGGCGAAAACGGCCGCACTATGCGCGGCGGAAACCGCTGGCGATTTCATCACCGGCTTTGGCATGGGCGGCGATGAGAACAAGGGGCGCCAGCGCGACTTTGCCTATAGTTTCGACATGGCACGGGAAGCGGGGCTGCGGCTGACCACACATGCCGGTGAATGGCGCGGACCGCAGGAAGTGCGCGATGCGGTCGATGATCTGGGTGTCGAGCGGGTGGGGCACGGCGTGCGCGCCGCCGAAGATCCGGCGCTGATGGACGAGCTGGCAGAGCGCGGCATCGTACTGGAGGTCTGCCCGGGATCGAATGTGGCCTTGGGTGTTTACCCCTCATGGCAGGATCACTCGATCGACCGGCTGCGCAAAGCCGGGGTCAAGGTCACGGTCTCTACCGATGATCCACCGTTCTTTCACACGAGCATGCGTGCCGAGTATCGGCATCTGGCGCAGACTTTCGGCTGGGATGCCGGGGTCTTTCATCAGATTGCGCGCACATCCATTGATGCGGCCTTTTGCGACGAGGCCACGCGCGCAGATATCATCAAGCAACTGGAGGCAGCCCAATGAGCGCCCATCTGACCATCGTTGATCACCCGCTTGTGCAGCACAAACTGTCATTGATGCGCGAGAAAGGCACATCGACCGCGGTGGTCCGCCAGTTGTTGCGGGAGATTTCGCAGCTTTTGGCCTATGAGGTGACGCGCGGCTTGCCGATGACGACCAAACCTATCGAAACGCCCATGTGCGCGATGGATGCGCCGGTGCTGGATGGCAAAAAGCTGGCGCTGATTTCGATCCTACGGGCGGGCAATGGGCTTTTGGACGGTGTGCTTGAGCTGATCCCGTCTGCGCGGGTCGGGTTTGTCGGTCTTTACCGCGATGAAGAGACGCTGAAGCCGGTGCAGTATTACTTCAAGGCGCCCGAAGCGCTGGAGGACCGTCTGGTAATCGCGGTTGATCCGATGCTGGCCACGGGCAATTCTTCGGTCGCGGCGATTGATCTGCTGAAAGAGGCAGGTGCCACCAACATTCGCTTTTTGTGCCTGCTGGCGGCCCCGGAAGGTGTGGCGCGTATGAAGCAGGCGCATCCAGATGTGCCCATCGTGACGGCGGCGTTGGATGAAAAGCTCAATGAGGTCGGCTATATCGTTCCGGGTCTGGGCGATGCGGGTGATCGGATGTTTGGCACGAAATAGCAGGGGCTTAGCCGGGGCGGGCGATGCAACACGGCTAGACTCGGACCCGATTCTCAGGCACTGTCCCCGGACATCTGTGGGGGCAGAACATGATACTGAAACGACTTCTGGCGTTGTCCATTCTTGCGGCGACCTGTGCTTTTACCTATTCTGACCTAAGCGCGCAGTCTTTGGCGCGCAATACCGGCCCGGCGGAGATCCCGCCAGCCAGTTTCAAAGGCAATCAATATGTGGACAGCAAGGGCTGCGTCTATATCCGCGCCGGTGTCGATGGCAACACGACCTGGGTGCCGCGCGTGTCGCGCAGCCGCAAGGTTGTCTGCGGCCTGTCACCCAGCCTGCCTGCGGGCAGCGGAACTGCGGTAGCCACTGCGCCTGCTGCCGCGTCTGCACCGGTTCAGATCGGGGCGTCCCTCACAGCGCCCAAGTCTCCGGCTCCGGCTGAAACGCCGGCCATTTCCGTGCGTCCAGCGCGCACCACGGTGGCAGATGTGCTGGCCCCGCGCCCGGTGCGCACCGTCGCCTCCAAACCAGCAACCGCGCCGCGCCCTGCCGCGCCGCAGATCAAGCGGGTGAACATCCCGCAGCCTGCAGGTGTCGCTGCCCCGCGCCTGACGCGCAAGGTGCAGGCGCCGCGCATCCTGCCGCAGGTCGCCGCACCGCGCGCAGTGGTGCAGGCCCCACAGCCCGCGCGTGTCGTCCGGCAGGCAGCACGCACGGCTGGCAGCAACGTCTGCGCCCATGCCTCTGGTATCAGCCGCCAGTACATAGGCCGCAATGGCAAGCCGGTGCGCTGCGGACCGCAGGCGCAAAGCCCGGTCTTCACCACGCCTGGTGGCCGCGTGCTTGATCCGGTCAGCGTCTCGCCCAATGCAACGATCGTGCCGCGCCACGTTTATAACCAGCAGCAGGCATCGATCATCCGCCAGCCCGCGCCGCAAGGCTATCGTCAGGCCTGGGCCGACGACCGCCTGAACCCGCGCCGAGCGCATCAGACACGGGCGGGCAAGGCGCAATCGGATCTGATATGGACCCAGACCGTGCCGCGCCGGTTGATCGTCGCCAGCACTGGGCGCGATGTGACCCGCTCTTTCCCGAGGCTGCGCTACCCCTACACCTCCATGGCTGAGCAGCAGCAGGCCGGAGCCTTCGTATCCACCCGCAATGCCG